>NZ_DAOUCJ010000004.1 GCF_034432235.1 Thermoflexus sp.
GGGGATCGCGGGCGTGCTGGCGCTCCTGCCCCATGGGGTTCTGGAGCTGCCCGCGGCGGGGCTGGTGCTGGCGGGGGCCCTGCGTCTGGGGCTGACGCCCCTCACGCCGCCCGGCTCGCGGAGCTTGCGGGATCGGCTGGTGCTGGCCTGGGCGGACTGGCTGAAGCTGCTGCTGATCGCGATCCCCCTTCTTTTTGCTGCCGCCTGGATCGAGGTGCACGTGACCCCGCGTCTTGTGCTCGGGTGGCTCGCCGGCCTGATCCGCTAAGCCTCGCCCGGCCATCGCCTCTCGGGTTCGCCCGGGAAGGCGCTCTCAGGGCGTCCAGAATCGGCCGAACCCCAGGGCCGCGGCGGCCATGGATCCGAAAAACAGCGCGGCGCTGAGCCCGAGCAGGATGAAATCGTGGCGGCGAAAGCGCAGCTCGGTCACCCATGTCCGTCGCCCCACCCCGAAGGCCCGCAGGTCCATCGCGTCGATGATGTCCTCCGCCGCCATCAGCGCGTGGAGGGTCACCGGCACCACCAGGGGAGCGAGCCGGCGGATCTGGGCCAGGGGGCCGCCGCGGATGTTCTCCAGCTCATAGCCCCGAGCCCGCTGGGCATCCATGGTTTGCATGGCGTCCCGTCCCAGGGTGGGGATGAAGCGGAAGGCCAGGTCCATGGCGTAAGCGATCTTATCCGGCAGACCCAGGCCCCGGAAGACCACGCCGTACTGGGAGGGATCCAGGGTGTAGGGGATCAGGATGGCCGCGGTGATCACCGTCCCCATCCGGCACATCTGGCTGAGGGCGAAGAAGAGGCGCTCCACCGTGATGGGAATAGCGGGGGTCCATCCGAACAGGGAGATGGGCAGGGTTAGGCGGGCCAGCAGCCGCTCCGTCTGATAGACCTCGAAGCCTCCACGGCCGGTCAGGAAAGTGATGAACACGAACACGAAGGCCACGAAGCCGGTGAACAGCCAGGCCCGACGGGTTTCCCGCCAAGTCAGCCGGTTCAGCCGGAAGTAGAGGAGGGCCAGGCCCCACAGGCCCGCCAGCACCCGCACGTCCCAGAAAAAGAGGGTGGAGAGCATCAACGAGAGGGCGGCGAGCAGACGAGCCCGCGGGTCGAAGGCCTCCAGGAAGCTGCCCCGCCGTCGATAGGGCCACGTCACCAGCACCGGGCTCTCCTCCTCCAGACGCGGAAACCTAGGCTCATGCCACCCCGGCGCCCCGGCCCAGCTGCTGCTGGAGGGCGTTATAGGCGCCCACCAGCAACGGGGTGAGGATGGCCGCGTGGAGGATGTTGGGCCCCGCCGCTGGCACGAACTCCCCCAGCAGGGCCACCGCCGGCGGGTAGCCGTTGATCCAGATGTCGGCGATGGCCGCGAAGCCGATGCCCACGATGTTGGCCACCGCGCCCCAGACGATGACCGAGGCCAGGGCGATGTTAGAGCCCAGGACGAACCGGAGGGCCACCACCAGAAGGGCTCCGATCAATGGCACCCAGCGCATCAATGGGCTGAGCGGCCCGCCGAAGAAAGGGCTCTTGACCTCCGTGGTCAACGCCCACAGGCTCAGGGCCACGCCCACAGCGGCCACGATCCCGGTGAGGAGGTTCAGCGCCCGCTCCCGTCCCAGGATCACGGGCAGGCCGGCCACCAGCCCGACGAGGCCGTTCCCGATGTCCCACGCCGGGAACACGCCCCAGCCCGTGAGGAAATCCCCCAGGATGTTTCCTACAGCACCGGTGAAGAAACCCACCGCGGGGCCGAACACGTAACCGAAGAAGACTGGGAAGACGATCGCAGGGCGCAGCGCCACCTGGCTCACCGAGGGAACCACGAAGACGGTGCCGTTGAATAAGTAGGAGAACACGCCGTAGAGGGCGGCCCCGATAGCCATATACACCACTTCGCGGGTGCCGATCTGCCACGCGGGGTGATCCGCCGTGGCGAAGTAAACGATATAGACCAGGACTGCGCCGATGGCCACCCAGAGGAGCCAGCCGAAGCCCTGAAGCCGTGCGCCGGACTCCCCGGTCATCCGGCTGGCCAGTCCCATCAGCAAGACCACCACGACTAGCAAAAGCAACCAGGTTAACGCCTTGCGCGCCATGGCTCCCTCCATCGGTAGGGATAGGATGTATGCGGCTCGGCTCTGACCCGGAAGACGAGATGGCCTCCCCTTCCTTAATAAATAGTCAGCAGGTGGGCGACAGCCCGATTTCCCCCCATCCCCTCTCTGAAACGGGGAGGGGAGATTTTAGGCTCCCCCTTCCCTCGTAGGGAAGGGGGCCGGGGGGTGAGGTCCAAGGATCCCCTCCCCGTGGTCCTTATTTTAGCTTGAAGGGGATGCGCCCGGCTTAAGCCAGAGGAGACGGCGGGTTCCCCTGAAGGAGCTCTGCCAGCCGCTCGGCCCGCTGGAATCGTCCGGTTCGAGGCAGATGCTGGCGGTTGGCCTCCAGCAGGGAGGTGGGAACCAGCCGTCCCCGCCGCATCACTTCGGGATCCGAGAAGACCGTCTCCGCAGGGCCGTCCGCAAGGAGCCGGCCTTCTGCCACGACCCAGACCCGGTTGGCGAACGAGAGCGCCAGATCCAGATCGTGGGTGATGAAGACCAGGGCGTCCACCGCCTGGGCTGGACCAAAGGCGATCTCGGCGATCGCATCCATCAATCGCATATATGCCCGGTAATCCTGCCCCGCCGTCGGCTCATCCATGACCAGGATCCGGCTGCGCATGCTGAGCACCGAGGCGATGGTCACCCGCTTCTGCTGGCCGAAACTCAATGCCCAGGGTGAGGAACGCGCCTGATCCAGCAGCCCCACCAGCTCCAGCGCCCATCGCACATTCGTTTCGATCTCCTGAGGGGGGTGACCCAGGTTGCGCGGCCCGAAGGCCACCTCCTCCCATACGGTGGGGGCGAAGAGCATCTGGCTGGGGCTCTGGAACACATACCCGATGGTGCGGGCAATCTCCGCCACCGTCTGCTCGCGCGTGGTTTTCTTCCCCACCCACACCCGACCCCGGCGGGGCTTCAGCAATCCCATCGCCAGTTTCAGCAAGGTGGTCTTGCCGGCCCCGTTGGGCCCCAGGATCGCCAGGCTGTCCCCTTTCCGGATTTCCGCGTGGATCTCATGCACAACATCCGGTCCGTCGCCGTAGCCAAAAGAGACGTTCTCGAAGACCACCAAGGGTGGAGCGGCGGGAGAGGCGGGCGGGATCTCCACCGCGGGCTTCTTATATCCGCGAACGGCCGGCCAGCGGCGCAACCAGACCGGAAAGGGAACCTTGACCGTTGTGGGATCCACACGTTCGAAGAATGCCTCCGGATCCCCATCGAAGGCCAGGCGTCCTTCCTCCAGGTAGAGCACCCGGTTCGGGTGGGCGTTCATCGCATCCTCCACCCGGTGCTCCACCAGCAGCACGGTATGGCCTTCCCGGTGAAGCTGACGGAAGAGGACCAGCGCGTCCTGAGCGCTCTGGGGATCCAGGGAGGCCAGGGGCTCATCCAGAAGGAGGATCCGAGGCGCCATGGCCAGGACGCCGGCGAGGGCCACGCGTTGCTTCTCTCCTCCGGAAAGCTGAAAGGTCGGTCGATCCCGCAGATGGGCGATCCCCAGGGCATGCAGGACCTCATCCACCCGCTCCAGGATCCGGGAGCGAGGCCAGCCCAGGTTCTCCAGCCCGAAGGCGACGTCATGGAGGACATCGGCGGCTACGATCTGGCGTTCCGGATCCTGAAGCAAAGTGCCCACCTGCTGGGAGAGCCGGGCCAGCGGCCATGTGCGAGGATCCAGCCCGCCGATCCGGATGGCCCCTTGAAGCTCCCCCTTGTAGCTTCGAGGGATCAGGCCGTTCAGCGCCCGCAGCAGGGTGCTCTTCCCGCACCCGCTGGGCCCGGCGATCAGGACCATTTCCCCCTCTTCGACCGAAAAGGAGATCCCCTGCACCGCCGGCCGGGGCCGCGCCGCATAGCGGAAGGTGAAATCGTGAACCTCCAGGATCGGAGCCATTCTGGGATGCTCCTGTGCCCGCGCTTCGTCCCCTTTGGATCCCCGATTCGGGCCTCACTGCACAGGCCCTCTGTTGCAGCAGATTTTAACACAACAGGTTGCGCGATCGGTTCCCCGGAGAAACCTCTGGAGTCATCTCCGGCCCCAAGAAAAGCATGGCCGGAGGAGTTGCCTGCTGGATGTTTCCTCATCATAATCGGGGTGGAAGCCGGACCCCTGAACGCTTCACCGGAAACAGGAGGCCCTTATGCGGCTGGCGCAGCGGATGTTCCGATTGGGCACGGAGACGGCCTTTGAGGTGCTGGCGCGGGCGAAGGCCCTGGAGGCCCAGGGCCGGGAGATCATCCATCTGGAAATCGGGGAGCCGGATTTCGACACCCCCGCTCACATCAAGGCCGCCGCCGTGCGGGCGCTGGACGAGGGGTATACTCACTACACTCCCGCGGCTGGGATCCCCGCCCTGCGGGAGGCCATCGCCGATTATATCCGTCGCACCCGGGGCATCCCGGTCGGGCCGGAGAACGTGGTGGTGGTCCCCGGGGGGAAGCCGATCATGTTCTTCGCCATCCTCGCCCTGGTGGAGGAGGGCGATGAGGTGATCTATCCCAATCCGGGTTTCCCCATCTATGAGTCCATGATCCGTTTTGTGGGGGGGCGGCCGGTGCCCCTGCGGCTGCGGATGGAGAACGAGTTCCGCGTCGATGTGGAGGAGCTGGCCCGCCTCATCACCCCCCGCACCCGCATGCTCATCCTGAACTCCCCGGCCAACCCCACGGGGGGCGTCCTCACCCGGGAGGACTTGGCGGCCATCGCGGAGCTGTGTCTGGAACACGATCTGGTGGTGCTTTCCGATGAGATCTACAGTCGCATCCTGTATGAGGGGGAGCACATCAGCATCGCCAGCTTCCCGGGGATGCGGGAGCGGACGATTATTCTGGATGGGTTCAGCAAGACGTATGCCATGACCGGATGGCGGCTGGGGTATGGGGTGATGCCCGAGCCCCTGGCGGAGGCCGTGACGCGGCTGATGATCAACTCCAACTCTTGCACCGCCGCCTTCACCCAGATCGCCGGGATCGCGGCGTTGACCGGCCCCCAGGACGAGGTCGACCGGATGGTGGCGGCTTTCCGGGAGCGGCGGGAGGTGATCGTGGAGGGGCTCAACCGCATCCCCGGCTTCCGCTGCCTCAAGCCGAAGGGCGCCTTCTACGCTTTCCCCAATATCGAGGGGACCGGGATGTCCTCCCGGGAGCTGGCCGCCTATCTGCTGGAGGAGGCCGGGGTCGCCGTGCTCTCGGGAACGGCCTTCGGAGAATATGGGGAGGGCTTCCTGCGCCTCTCCTTCGCCAACTCCGTGGAAAACATCCACAAAGCCCTGGAGCGCATCGAGAAAGCCATCCGCCGCCTCCCGGTGCGGGTGGCGGCTTCCTGAGCTCCAGCTTGGGGAATCCCCCTTCCTGGCCCACAGCGGGTGAGCGGGGCACCCCGGGTGTCCCGCTCACCGATATACGTTTTAACTGAAGCCCGTGAAACACCCGCTGCGAGATCCCCCAACCCGATCGAGCCAGACGATCGACTCCGGATTCTTCTCAGGAGAACGCCGCCTTCCGCCGCTACGGGGATATATGCGATCGGACGCCTGTCATCTTCCTTATGGCAGTGGAGAGAATTTCATCGAAAGGTAGCTCATCGGCGGTGGCTGGTCCCTCCCCTGCCCGAAGCATTCCCACAACCGTTAAGAATTTCCCACGTACCCCGACAAACCAGTAAGCGATTCCCGCAGGATCCCTGGCCTCGACACGCCGGCCTTTAAACCCAGCCAGAGCGCTTTCATGGATCACAGAGGTAGTGCGGGCCAAAGCGGAACGGGGGAATGCATCCCGCCACCGCTCATAAGCCGCTGTGGCCTCCTTCTCATCGCTGTATTGATAGACCAGATGGGCTACTGCCCGGGGGTGGGGGTAAGTATAAATGACAAAATACCCTCCAGCCATGTTTTCATAATCCGCAGGTAAACCCAGGAACTCCGCGCCTTCTTTTGCAAACTCGGGAGCGTTTTGGGCCTCTTCGCACTCAACTTCTTTACACAAAGGCAGATCCTCTGTATGAAGGACAAACTTCTCTAGGGGGACCGGTTTAGAAGATATAACAGTGGCTCGCATCGTCCAGGCTGTCAGCACAATGGCGACCAGGGCGAGGCCTTTAAACATTATACTATTTTTTCGCATTTTTTACTCCTTATAAAAATCTTGGATATTTTCAAAAACCTTTAATTTGGTTGATTTAGTTAATCCAACATACAGCTGAATAATTACCTATATTTCGGCGATCGGGCTTAAAAGGATCTATCCACCAGCTGTATGGCACGCCGAGCTTGGATACTGGAGATTGTAGCCACCAGGTCCATTGATCAATACAGCCGTGGCTACTGGAGCATGTATCCGTATATCCCCCAGAGCCGTGATATTGCTGCTGGTGACAATACGGAAGAAGCCACACAGCCAGTTTGTGAGGTCTTCCGCCGCTCCACACATCTTCCCACTGATCCGCATAGACTCTGGCCCACCACAATGGCTGAGGCGTGGAATCCTTACCGGTTCCTGTCAAACCTCGATTGAATATCATGTTTGTATTGAAATGTAATATCTCTGTTGTCATATAAAAAGCCTAAAATTAAAATCACGTTCCTCATGGATTCATCCCCTGTATCAAGCTCTTGTTGGTCTTCCTGAATGGTGTTTCCTAGTTTATCGGGCATAACATTTCCTGTCAACTGTGGAAATCCCCAGGGATCAACCTGTGGAAATCCCCAGGGTCCTATGCGGAATCATCCATTCGTTTTGCTTTTTTCTCTGTTGTAGCTACGACATGTGGTGTGATCTCTAATTTCACTTCTGTATTCGTCCCGTAATGCCCAACTGGACCGCAATTTCCCTGCTGGTTCCATGGGCGACCAAATCTGGGCTCCCTATCTTCAGGTAGCCTTCACCGGGCCATCGCTTTCGAGCACCTCATGGACGCCGTGCGATCCCCGGGAGGTGATGGGGGAAGGTTTCACCGCTCGGTAGGGTCCGTCGCGAATGGCTCCAGCCCGAAGTCTTCCATGTGCCCGAAGAAAGAGGGGCCGTTGATCTGAAACCGGCTCGCGAAATCTTCCCAGGACATGTGGACCTGAGCCTGGAAGCTCGGATGGCGGTAGACCAGGGATCCGGTCACATCCACCAGGAACACCCGCGGGTCCTGCAGGATCCGTCGATAGGCCTCGGCTTCGTTTCCAAATGCTTCTGATTGCCCGCAACGGATTGCTCACAACGTCCTCCGGGGGGAGCTCGCGCTGGACCGCTCGTGGCAACCGCTCGTGGCATAGCCCGCCGATCCATCCCCTGCCTGACGCCGCTGGAAGCCCCCAGACGCTATGGCGATGGCATCAGCGCGAACAACCGCTCCAGCAGCGCCCGACGCTCCTCCGGGGTCATCGGGCGCGGACGGGCGAGATCCTCCAGGAAGGCCGTCCGCAACACCACCCCCAGATATCGCCCCTCGTAGAACACATGCCAGTCGATGAAGGTCTGGCGGACCCCGATGGGATCTACCTGGTCGAAGAACAGGTTCCCCAGCCCGTAGTGGATGAACCATCCCCGCCCCACTTCGAAGGTCTGGGCGTGATGCCCCTGGCTCCCGCTGACGATCACCGCCCCCAGATCCCGCCAGAACCGGAAGTCCTGGACCTGCTGAGGGGTCGGGGCGTAGTCGTAGAACTCCCAGTATTGGAGGGTGACGATGGGGAGCCATCCCTCCGCCCGCAAGCGGCGAACCGTCTCCTCCAGCTCCGGGAGGCACGGCGCCGCGCCAGGCTCCGTCGGGGTGGCCCAGTCGTAGTCCGGCCCCACCGGATTGCACCCGATGAAGGCCAGGCGGTTCCCGTGGTGCTCCACCCGCAGGGGTTGCAGTGCCTCCTCCAGATTCCGCCCGCCTCCGTAATAGCGCATCCCCATGCGCCGATAGAGCGCCAGCGTCGCCCGAAGCGGCTCCCGCCCGTAATCATTGAGATGGTTCCCGGTTAATTCCACAATGTCCGTGCCGATGTAGGTCAACAGCTCCACGTAACGGGGATCGCTGCAGAACACCACCCCGCTCCGTGGCCGCGGAGGCGGACACGCTTCCCAGAACGAGACCTCGTTGCTGATGTGGGTGAGATCGGCCCCTTGCAGCCATGGAGCGATGTCCCGCGCGGGGAACAGGACCCCGTAACGCTCCATCTGAACCGCCGTGCCCCGCACCAGGGCGGTGACCCCTGTCATCGCCAGGATCGTCATCCGACCCTCATCCCGGTTCGTGAGCTCGCCCACCGCCCGCTGGAGTTCCACCACCGGGAACCCTGGGGGAATCGCCTCCACACCGAACCCCACGGCCAGCGGATACCGCCGGGGATCCAGGCCGCGCTCCATCGGGGAGAGGCCGTCCACCGCGATCACCTTCAGCCGGGGCTCCAGGCGGTGGAAGGGGACCAGGGCCCAGGCCGGGCGCATCGCCCACAGGCGATCCACCAGCTCCTCCTCTGACACGGGACGCACGACGCCCGGGTCAGGTGGACCCCAGAGGACGGAGAAGAGCTGGATGGTCTCGGTCGCGGCCAGGATGGGGCCTGGAAGGGTGTCCTGTCCCTGCCAGCGGGCCCGAAGGGCGTGAAGGGAGACCTCATCGGTCGCTGTGGGGAAAGGCGCCGTCAGCGCGTAAATCCACATCCCCAGGCGCAGCGGCGCGCGGGCCGCAACGGGAGCGATCCGGGCGATCCCCCCCTCTCCCACTAGGGACCAGCGGGGATCCCCCTTCAGCCGTCGCCGGATCTCTTCACGAACCTCTGTCGGAAGCGCAGGGTGCAACCCGATCGGCCAGATGGAGGGCGTGGGGGTCGGGGCCGGCGTGGGCGTTGAAGTCGGCGTCGGCGTGGCCGGGGGGGAGAATGGCGGAACGATGGCGGCGCACCCGGTCAGGCAGAGCGCCAGGGCCGCGATCGCCAGCCGTCGGATTCTCGCCCGGTCGCGCATCGAAGAACTCCCGCTCCTGAAGGGTTAAGAGGGAAGTGGCGGATCGCCAGGCCCCTCGCTCCTGCGGGGCGCGCCTCCGGTGCGCCTGCCCGCCTCGAAAGGGGAGCTCAAGGTGATTTTACCAGCCGGATCGGCACTTCCCGCACGGCTCCGTCCGTGATCCGGAAAGCCCGCAGGCGCCATTCCCCCTGGACCGGGGCGGCGATCACATAAACCGCTTCCGGATAATAGGCCTCCGCCACATCCGTGGCCGAGGGGACGGGAGGGCCATGGGGGTGGGAATGATAGATCCCCACCAGCTCCCATCCCCGTTCCTCCAGCTCATGGATCACGCGAATGAGATCGTCCGGGTGGACCCGATAGCGGACCGGGCTGGCCAGCTCGTTCCGCGTGGGGTAGACGGCCAGCACCCGTCGGCCGATCCCCCCCAGAAGCCCGCAGGCCTCCAGCGGCCATTCGGCCTGGACGTGGGTGAGGATCCGCTGGGCGCTCTCCACAGTCAGATCGAGGGATTCCGCTTCCGGATCCAGATCGCCCATGTCCCCTCCCCAATCGGCTCGACCTTCAGGACCTCATCCCCCTGCAGGGTCACACTGCGAGGGACATTGCGGGTGGCCGGCTCGTAATCGACCAGCACCCGGAGCACCTGACCTACCTCCATCTCTTCCAGAGCCAGGCGGGTCTTCACGTACGTGTAAGGGCAGACCTCGCCCCGAAGGTCCAGCTCCCGCTGGGGGTTTGGCGCTCCGTTTTTATGTTCTCGAGCCATCGCTGCTTCCTCGTCTACAGGAGTCCGCCTCCGAACATGCCTGAGCCGGAGCTTGCGTCCTCTGGCTGGAGCTGGCGCCTTGTGCTATCCTGAGCGCATGGAAGCCTCCAGTCTGGCGCAGGCGATGTGTATTGTCCTTTGCCCGGACGAGGGTGTCAACCGATAACGGGCAATTCCCTCTCCCGTGGCCTGGGAGCTTAAGGCGATGAACGGGGGGGGAGCCCCCTCACGGATCCTGTCCGCTGTCTGGATTCCCGGATGTAAAGGCAACGAAACTCCCGGGGGATTCGGTATTTATAGAGCGAGACCTGACAGGGAGACGGATTCATCCTGGATCACTGGATCATGGGATGGGCCGCGCGATGAGCCGCTATCGCTTTCTTACGTTCGATTGTTACGGCACGCTGATCGACTGGCGGACGGGGATCGCCGAACATCTGGGAGATATCCTGCGCCGGCATGGGGTGGATCCCGCGCCCGAGGAGCTCCTTCAGGTCTATGTGGAGGAAGAACATCGCCTGGAGTCCGGCCCCTACCGGCGGTATCGGGAGATCCTGGCCGAGAGCGCCCGAGCGGTGGCATCCCGTTTCGATGTTCGGATTTCCGATGAAGAGGCCCGGGCGTTCGCGGATTCCCTGCCGGACTGGCCTCCCTTCCCGGATACGGTGGATGGCCTCAAAGCCTTTGGCGTGATGGGCTTCCGGCGGGTGATTCTCTCCAATGTGGATCGCGACCTGCTGGCGAAGACCATCCGGCGCCATGGCCTGGAGGTCGATGGAGCGATCACAGCGGAGGACACCCGTACTTATAAACCGAATCCCCGCCACTGGCTGGCGTTCTGTTCCCGCTATGCTGTCCGGCGGGAGGAGGTGTTGCACATCGCCCAGAGTCTCCTGCACGATATCCACCCAGCCATCCGCCTCCAGCTGGATTGCGTCTGGCTGAACCGGTATCGGGAGCCGATCCCGGAGGGTGTGCGGCCCACCCAGATGTTTTACGATCTGGATGCACTGGTGGGGTGGCTGCTGACCTCTTAAAGGGTGTCCGACAGTTCGACAAGACTTCCGACCCGGGGAGGGATCGGGATGAACCTGCACCGAATCGCCGCGGTGATCGATAAGGAGATCCATGACGCCTTACGGAATCGTTACATCGTGATGTTGATGATCCTGCTCCCCATCCTCTTCGCGGCTATTCCCATCCTCAGCCTGATCAGCATCCGCCAGATCCCGCCCTCCCGGGCGTCTTCGGGGGAGCTGCCCCCTGCGCTGGCCCGCCGGCTGGCCGGGCTGCCGCCTCAGGCCCAGCTGGAAGTCCTCCTGGCCTCCCAGTTCATGGTGCTCTTCTGGATCGCCCCGCTGGCGATCCCGATGACCATCGCGACCTACAGCGTGGTGGGGGAGAAGCGGGAGAAGGCCCTGGAGCCGTTGTTGGCTACACCGGTGACCACCGGGGAGCTGCTCGCCGGGAAGGCCCTCGCTGCCGCATGCCCAGGGATCGCCTTAAGCTGGGCAGCCTATCTGCTCACCGTGGCGGCCGCCCATGGGATCCGCCTCTCTCCGCCTGCCCGGGAAACCCTGTGGGGCCCCGTGGCCTGGATCCAGATCTTCGGGCTGGGCCCTCTGATCACCATGCTGGCCACCCTCACCGGCCTGATGGTCTCCTCCCGGGTGAACGATCCCCGCCTGGCGGAGCAGATCGGCATGGTGGTGATCCTCCCCCTGATCGGGCTCATCCTGGCCCAGAGCTTCGGGATCCTCTGGCTGAGCGGCCCTCTCCTCGGCATCATCGCCCTCTTCCTGGTGGGGGCGGATGCCCTTCTAACCGCTCTGGCGATCACGGTGTTCGAGCGGGAGACGATTTTGACCCGGTGGCGATAGCGGAGATCGGGGGCGCGTGCCGTCGGATCTCCCCGGGATGTTTCACGTGAAACATCCCCGTCAGGGCCAGAAACCGTGGGGCTCGCCGTCCAGCTGGAGATCCTCCAGCCGGGGCTTCCGGAGGGTTTCGAAGCGGCGCTGGCATTCTTCCATCGTATCGCCCCCCAGCTTCTCCAGCAGGGCATCGGCCAGGACGAAGGCCATCATGGCCTCGACGATGGGGCAGGCTCGGGGGACGGGGCAGAAGTCCGAGCGCTCGTAGCGGGTCTCTGTCGGCTCGCCGGTTCGAAGATCTACGGAAGGCTGGGGGGTGAGGGTCGTCGCAATGGGTTTCAAGGCCACCCGGACCACAATAGGGGCCCCATTGGAGATCCCGCCCTCGATCCCGCCCGCCCGATTGGTGCGCCGGACCAGGGCCTCGCCTTCCCGGAAGATCCCATCCTGTGCCTCGGTGCCCCGGCGGCTGGCGAGGGTGAACCCTTCCCCGATCTCCACGCCTTTGACGGCTGGGATGCTCCCCAGGGCCATCATCAGCCGGGCGTTCAGCCGCCGATCCCAGTGCACATGGGAGCCCAGGCCAGGGGGCACCCCCAGGGCCACCCCTTCGATCACCCCGCCCAGGGTGTCCTTCTCCCGGATCACCTGCTCGATGGCGGCCTGCATGCGGGCCGAGGCTTCCGGATCCGGGCACCGGACCGGATCCGCTTCGGCCCGCTCCAGACGAAGGGGATAGGGGAGATCCTCGGGAAGCATGGCGCGGACCGGCCCGATTTGCACGACGTAGCTTCCGATGGTAATGCCGAAGGCCCGCAGGAACTGCTTGCACAGCGCCCCGATCGCCACCCGGGCGGCGGTTTCCCGCGCGGAGGCCCGCTCCAGGCCGGGCCGGAGATCCCGGTAGCCGTATTTCAACGCCCCGGCCAGGTCCACATGGCCGGGCCGGGGCACCGTCATGGGCTCGACCGCCCGCCCCCGCCATTTGATGTGATCCCGGTTTTCGATCAGGAAGGCCACCGGGGCTCCCGTTGTGACGCCTTCCAGGACCCCGCTCAGGATCACCGCCTGATCCGCTTCGATCTTCATCCGGGGACCTGACCCCAGGCCCTGCTGGCGCCGGGCCAGCTCCCGGTTCACCGCCTCCAGGTCTACGGGAAGCCCTGCCGGAAGGCCTTCCAGGATGGCGACGAGCGCCGGGCCATGGGATTCTCCAGCGGTCAGAAATCGCAACGGCATCGCAGAACTTTACCCCTTCGCGACGCGAAGCACTCCCAGAAGGAGCGTCATGCCGTCGATGGTCGCCCGTTCGATCGCCTCCACGGAGGGAGGCGGGGTCATGGCCAGGAGTTGCTCGGAGAGGGTCTCCGCCTGAATATAAGCAGCGTGAGCGGCGATGGCCTCCGCCAGCCCAGGATCCGCCTGATAGTAGGTCACGATGCGGTCCGCCACATCGAAATCCGCCCGCTTGCGCAGCTCCTGGATCCGCCGCACCACCTCCCGGGCCAGGCCCTCCTTGCGCAGCTCGTCGGTGAGCTCCGTCCACACCGCCGCCACATAGTCGTTTTCCTCCACGAAGACCCACCCGGGTTTCGGCCGGTAGCGGATCTCCACATCCTCCGGACCAACCTCCACGATCTCCCCATCCACCTGCACGGCGACCGTCTCCCCCCGGCGCAGCGCCCGGATGATCGCCGAGGCGGGAAGCCCATGCAGGGCCTCCCGGACCAGAGGGAGCCGGGCCCCCAGGCGCGGCCCCAGCCGGTCCGGCCGGAGATGGAGCTCCGGATCCGCGACCTCGGTGAGCTCCTGGATGAACGTCAGACGCTTGATGTTCAACTCATCCAGGAGGATATCCGCGAGGCGTCGGACCGCTTCTTCCTCCTCCGGGCTGCGCACCCGGAAGGCGATCTGGGCCAGCGGCTGGCGGACGCGGATCCGGGCGGCGTTCCGGGCAGCCAGGCCCAGGCTGGCCAGCCGCATGGCGAGGCGCATCTCCTCCCGCAGCCGCTCATCGATCCGCGCGGGATCGGGCTCCGGCCAGCGGGAGAGATGGACGCTCTCCGGAGCCTCCGGGTCGACCCGGGCCACCAGGTTGCGGTAAAGGGCCTCGGCCGTGAAGGGAATGAAGGGGGCCAACAGGTGGCTCAGGGTCACCAGGCACTCATACAACGTATGATACACGGCCGCCTTGTCCGCGTCGTTCTCGTTCTTCCAGAACCGGCGCCGGCTGCGGCGCACATACCAGTTCGACAGATCGTCCACAAAGGCGGCGATCCGCCGCCCGGCGGTCGTCGGATCGTAACCCTCCAGCGCCTCCGTGACCTCATGGATCAGCGCGTGAAGCTCCGCCAGGACCCAGCGGTCCAGCGGCGGGCGCTCCGCCACCGGAGGCGCCGGGACCGTCCGGGGATCGAAGCCGTCCAGCCGGGCGTAGGTGACGAAAAACCGATAGGTGTTCCAGAGGGTCAGGAGGAAGGTGCGCACCACATCCCCGACCAGGCTCACCGAGATGCGCCGCTCCTGGCCTGGGGGAGAGACGGTATAGAAATACCAGCGAAGGGCATCGGCCCCGTGGACGTGGATGACTTCCCAGGGATCCACCACGTTGCCCCGGGATTTGGACATCTTCTGGCCCTTCTCATCCAGGACCAGCCCCAGGGAGATCACGTTCTTGAAGGCCACCGAATCGAAGAGCAGCGTGGCGATGGCGTGCAGGGAATAGAACCAGCCCCTCGTCTGGTCCACCCCTTCGCAGATGAAGTCCGCCGGGAACTGCTCCCGGAAGATCTCCTGGTTCTCGAAGGGATAATGCCACTGGGCCACCGGCATCGCCCCGGAATCGAACCAGACGTCGATGACCTCCGGCACCCGCTGCATCCAGTCCCCGCATCGTTCACAGCGATAGCGGACCTCGTCCACATATGGCTTGTGTGGATCCCAGGGGTCTGGCCATCGGAGGCCTGCGGCTTCCACTTTCTGTCGCAGCTCGGCGTAGGATCCGATGCACTCCCGGTGGCCACAGCGCCCACACTCCCAGATGGGCAGCGGGATCCCCCAGTAGCGCTCCCGGCTGAGGGCCCAGTCCACGTTGTTCTCCAGCCAGTTGCCGAAGCGCCCCTCCCCGATCTGCGGGGGATACCAGCGGATGGTTCGATTGAGCGCCACCAGCCGGTCCTTGAAGCGGGTGGTTTCAATAAACCAGGAGGCGCGGGCGTAATAAAGGAGCGGGGTTCCGCAACGCCAGCAGAACGGATAGGTATGTAAATACGTACCGGCGAAATACAACAGCCCACGCCGCCGGAGATCCTCGATGATCAGGGGATCCGCGTCCTTTACGAACATCCCCCGCCATGGCGTCACCTCGTCCACAAAGCGCCCCCGCGGATCCACCGTCACCAGGATCGGGAGGTCATGTTCCCGGCCGAGCTGCATATCTTCCGCGCCGAAGGCGGGGGCGATGTGCACAATGCCGGTCCCCTCGTCCAGGCTGACAAAGGGCGCGGGGACCACATAATGGGCTTCCTTTTCCAGGGGCAGGAACGAGTAGAGGGGGCGATATCGCAGCCCAGCCAGCTCCCGCCCGGGCATCCGGGCCACCACCCGGTATTCCCCTTTCAGCGCCTTCTCCAGAAGGGCCTCCGCCAGGATCAGGCGCTCCCTCGTTCCATCGAGTTCCTGTTCCACCATCACGTAGGTGGCCTCGGGATGGACCGCCAGGGCGGCGTTCCCGGGCAGTGTCCAGGGCGTGGTGGTCCAGACCAGAAAGTAGGTTCCTTCCTCATCCCGGAGAGGGAACTTCACATATACCGAGGGATCCTCGGTGTCCTCCCGGTAGCCCAGGGCCACCTCGTGATCGGAGAGGGGCGTGCCACAGCGAGGGCAGTAAGGGACCACTTTATAGCTCTGATAGAGCAAGCCCCGATCCCAGAACTGGCGCAGGATCCACCAGACGGACTCGATGTATTCGTTGCTCAGGGTGATATAAGCGTTCTGCAGGTCGATCCAGAACGCGATCCGCTCGGTAAGGGTTTCCCACTCCTTTACATAGCGGAACACGCTCTCCCGACAGCGGCGGTTGAACTCCGCGACCCCGTAGCGCTCGATATCCGCTTTCGAGGTGAACCCCAGCTCCTTCTCCACCTCCAGCTCCACCGGGAGCCCGTGGGTATCCCATCCGCCCCGCCGGAGGCAGTAATATCCGCGCATCGTCTTATAACGGGGGAACAGATCCTTGAACGCGCGGGCCAGGACGTGATGGATGCCGGGCAGGCCGTTGGCCGTCGGGGGCCCCTCATAGAACACATAGCGGGGCCCCCCTTTTGTCTGCTCCATGGAACGCTCAAAGATCCGGCGCTCTTTCCAGAACCTCAAGATCTCTTCTTCCAGTTGGGGGAAATGGACCCGTGCCGGAACCGGTTCGAACATGATCGCCTCCTGATCCGTTCTCGAACTTCGCCTCCGCTTGCGGATGAGGGTTCACTGGAAGAGGCCAGCGGCGTAACCTCTATCCCTCTGAGAGTTCGATCTCCATCCGTTTATTGCTCCGCCCCTTGCTCTTGTAATCCACTACGCGGATCCGGCCGACTTCCCGGGTGTTCGCCACGTGCGTGCCACCGTCGGCCTGAAGATCCAGCCCCTCGATCTCCACCACCCGGACCACCCGGATGTCTGGCGGGAGGAGGTTGACTTTGGTGCGGATCAAATCGGGGTGGCGATCGGCCTCCTCGCGGGGGAGGAAGTGGACCCGCACCGGGCGGGCGGCTGCCACCTCCGCGTTGATTTTCTCCTCGATCTCCCGCACCAGCTCCCCCCGCAGGGTCTCCAGCTCGAAATCCATGCGCCCGCGCAGGGGCTCCATGTTCCCTCCGGTCACCTTGGCCCCATAGTCCCGCCAGACCACCCCACACAGGATATGAAGGGCGGTGTGGGTGCGCATCAGGGCGTAGCGGCGCTCCCAGTCGATCTCCCCCTGCACCCGCTGTCCTGGCGCGGGAGGCTCTCCCTCCACCTCATGCCAGACCAGCGGCCCCTGGCGGCGAACGGCCATCACCCGCCACGTGCGCGCGCCATCGGTGAGCCATCCCAGGTCGTGGGGTTGACCCCCACCGCCGGGGTAGAAAGCCGTCCGGTCCAGGGCCACCGCTCGCCCTTCCACAGCCACTACCGTCGCCTCAAAGCTCCGCCGGTAGGCATCGGTCTGATACAGCAGTTCGGTCTCCATGATCGATGCTCCCTCCATAGGGGCGCGATAACCAGATTGGCAGGCGTCCGGCTAAAAAAATCGGCCCTCGCCCCATAGGGACGAGAGCCGATCGCTCCCGCGGTACCACCCTGCTTCCCGGTTCCACCGGGCCACTCCTGACGGGGACAGGAACCCTGCGGCGGCTCCGAACCTGGGGTGAGCGTTCGCACCGCCTCTTCCGATCCCCGCGCCCTGGATAACGGGAGGGCGAGCCCCGGGTGAGCCTACTGGCCCGTTCCGAAGGGGCGTTCGGTCACCGGCTCGGGAGGGATCTTCAGCCCGACGTCGGCGTCCGGCTTCCACCATACCCGGACTCGCTGGGCGCGACGGCTCGGGCCTACTCGTCTCCGTCATCGCCGTTTCCGGGGATTCGGTTTTGAGCCCCCATCCGCTCTTCTTATAAAACTATAGCGGAACCCCTTTGAAGTGTCAATGAGCGAGTTGTAAACCAGTGGGGCTGAAGGTGAAACCGCGAAGCCCCTTGCTCCGGCCGGCTTGGACGCATCCCCTGGGTTACTCCGTCTTGCTGAACAGCCACACCGCCGGGATCAGGAACAGCATCCAGAAGGCGACCAGGGCGATCAGGTTGATTTCCAGCGGGTGAAGGATCAACGCGTGGAGGATCGGCTCCGGGATCATCCCGCGCAACACGGTCTGGCGCATGGCGTCTACCCCGTAGGTCACCGGATCGACCCGGGCCAGCCATTCCATCCAGAGGGGAACCTCCCGGAGCGGGAAGAACGCCCCGCTCACGAAGAACATAGGCATCAGCAGGAAGTTCATCATCATATGGAAGCCTTCCATCGACCGCATGCGGGCGGCGATGAGGATCCCGAAAGAGGTCATGGTCGCCGCCATCAGGATCATCATCACGATCAGGGTGAGGATCTGGGGAACCGTGAATCGCACGCCCACCAGGGGGGCCAGGATCATGATCAGAAGCCCCTGGATCAGCGCGGTGGTGCTGCCTCCTGCCACCTTCCCAAGGGCGACCGCTGCGCGCGAGACAGGGGCCACCAGCACCTCCTTCAGAAAGCCGAACTCGCGGTCCCACACGATGGAAACGGCGGAGAAGACCGCCGTGAAGAGCACCGCCATGCTCAGGATCCCCGGGAACAGGAAGGTGCGGAAATCCACCCCGCCCATCCCGGCCGCCACTGCCGGAGCCAGCCCGTTCCCAAACACCACCAGGAAGAGCAGGGGCTGGCCCAGGGAGCTGAAGATCCGGGCGCGATCCCGAAGGAAACGCAGCAGATCTCGATACCAGATCGTGTAAACCGTTTTCAGGAAGGCCATGTGGCTTACCTCCGCCTCCAGAGTCGCTGGCTCAGACGCATCATGTCCAGGGGTGAGGCCTCTTCATCCCGGATGGCGCGGCCGGTCAGTTTGATGAACACATCCTCCAGGCTGGGCCGCCGCAGGCTGATGCTGTGAACGGTCAGCGGGGGCTCCCGGCCGTTCTGCAGGACCCCCAGCAGTCGGGGGATGAGCTGATCGCCTCGTGCGGCTTCGATGAGCAGCCCTTCTTCGGTCCGGCGGGGCTCCAGCGCCAGCGCCTCCCGCAACCGCTCGGCCGCGCGGGCATCGTCG
The DNA here is from genome assembly GCF_034432235.1 of Thermoflexus sp. NCBI lineage: Bacteria > Bacillati > Chloroflexota > Thermoflexia > Thermoflexales > Thermoflexaceae > Thermoflexus > Thermoflexus sp. Next base: position 18,523 of record NZ_DAOUCJ010000004.1, read on the forward strand.
CTGGTTCGCATCAGGATCACATCTCCGCCGATCATGGCTTTCAGGTTATCCGGGGTGTCCAGGGCGATGATGCGCCCGTGGTCGATGATGGCGATGCGATCCGCCCGCTCCGCTTCGTCCATATAATGCGTGGTGAAGAAGACCGTGGTCCCCTCGGTATCGCGCAGGCGGAGAATGTAATCCCAAATGTGACGCCGCGTCTGAGGATCCAGCCCCAGCGTGGGTTCGTCCAGGAAAAGGACCTTGGGTTGATGGAGCAGGCCGCGGGCGAGCTCCAGCCGGCGCTTCATCCCCCCGGAGAAGGTGCGCACTTCCTGGTGGGCGTGATCCAGGAGATCCACCAGCTCCAGCAGGCGCTTCGCCCGTTCCTCGAAGGCCCGACGGGGGACATCATACAGCCGGGCGTGAAACTGGAGGTTCTGCCACGCCGTCAGCCGATCATCCAGGCTGGGATCCTGGAACACCAGCCCGATGCGCCGGCGCACTTCATGGGGCTCCTTCACGATATCATGGCCCCCCACCCGGGCTTTGCCGGATGTTGGCCGCAGCAGCGTGCAGAGCATATTGATGGTGGTAGACTTGCCGGCCCCGTTGGGGCCCAGGAAGGCAAAGAGCTCTCCTTCTCGCACCGTAAAAGAAACCTCTCGAACGGCCACGAAGTCGCCGAACCGCCGGGTCAGGCGCTCCGCCTCAATGGCGTTCATGCTTTCCTCCTCCTGATCCGTAGTTCCTCTGAGAAGCAAGAGCGATCGTCGTGAATGGTTGAGCGCAGGCCGCCTCCAGCGGCTCGCACCCCCTGAAAGCTCCGCCGGAGATGGAGGAATGCCCGGACATCGATCACCCGGTCGAAGGAGGCCCCGGGCCGCTCCCCAGCGTTCGCTGCAGGAGATCCATCGCCTGGGCCAGGATCGCGCGTTCCTCCGGGCTGAGGGTGGCCAGCCGTCGCCCCAGACGGACGGCCGCTCGCAGCTGAAGCCGGCGCAGCGCCTTTCGCCCCTTTGGCGTGAGCCGGATCCATACCCGCCGTCGGTCTGTGGGATCCCGTTCCACATCCACCCAGCCCTGAGCGGCGAGGGAGCGAACCGCCCGCGAGACCGTGGAGGGACGAACAGACTGCGCACGGGCCAGCTCCGTCAGGGTATACGGACGCTGAGCCAGCATCCCCAGCAGCCGATAGGATTGCGCTGGGAAGCTTTCCGGATGATCCCCTTTCACCTCTGCCCAGATCTTTCGTATCACCAGGTGAAGGGTCTCCAGGATCCGACGGGCCAGGACACGTTCAGGGATCAAGCTCCGGGCCTCCCCAGATTTTTGCGCATGCTAAAATTTAGCGTTGCGAATTATATTCGACTTCCCCGGTCGTGTCAAAAAGGAGCCGGCCGCATGGTTTCCATGGCGCCTCACCGGCAGGTCGGGGATCCGCCTCTCCTTTTTCGATCCCGCCCCAACGAATGGATTAGAAAATGGATAAATTAGTCCAAAAAGCGCTTCAAGTGGGCGTCCTGTTTTGACAATTTGGGTTAATTGGATCATTAATAAAGAGGGGTTCGGAACAGGCATCCTGACGGCATGGGGAGGCCATGATGGCTCGTGTTCCGAAGTGGGGTAGGGCGTTGGGGATCATCGGACTGTTTCTGGCCGCGTGCGCATCGGCTGGCCCGGCCGGCCCGGCGCGCGTTACATTAAAGATGGATGGAGGAATACCGTTTCGATCCCTCCACGATCCGGGTGAAGGCCGGCCAGGAGATTCGCCTCACCCTGGTCAACCAGGGGAAGGAGACCCACGAGCTGATGATCGGCCGGGAGCTGATGACCCGGGCGGGCCGACCGGTCGGCTTTCATCAGGACTTCTTCGATGGGGTCGTGGTGAAAGCGGAGCGGGGAGGGAAAGCCATTGATATTCGGGAGTTGATGGAAGAGGAGGAGGAAATGCACGGCTTCATGGTGGCCCTAAAGCCGGGCAGCGAGCCAGTCACCCTCATCTTCAAGGTCCCGGCGGACAAAGCGGGGGAGTGGCAGATCGGCTGTTTCGAGAACGACGGTGCCCACTGGGACCTGGGAATGCAGGGGAGGTGGGTGGTCCAGCCATGATCCTGGATCCGGGATAAGGGGCAAGGACCTGAGGATGAGGGGTCTTTGCATGGGGAGAAGCGCTGCTCCTCAGGGGAAACTCCGTCGCGTCCCTGTCGCCCGATTCGTATCGGGGTGAGCGGCCTTGACAGTTCGAGTAAAACTCTTCATCCATTTCATGCGATTTAGTGCGAACAGGGATCCACAGTAGGCGTTATGTCCCTTTGCGCGGGGGCTAAGAGGAGGAAGAGGCAAAAGCGTGGGGCGGGCCGCTGGGGTGCCTGCCCTATGTCTCATGCTTTGATCGCTGAGGGAGGAGCGCGCAAAGCCAACACGGGAGGCATCTGGATGGCGCGAACCGGCGGTGCGATCCGCGGATGGGCCCGGGGGGGCGAAGCAGGGCTGGTGATCCTGAGCGCTGGGCTTGCGGGGTGTTCTGCTCAGAGCCCGGCGATCCTGGCTCCTGTATCCCCCAAGGGCCGGGCGGAGGCGGAGCTGTTCTGGTTCATCCTGGCGATTACGGCCTTTGTCTTTGTGGTGGTGGAGGCGTTGTTGCTCTACGCGGTCATCCGTTTCCGGGCCCGGGATCCGCAGGCCATTCCCCCCCAGATCCACGGGAACCGGGCCCTCGAGGTCTCATGGACCACGGTGACCGCCCTGGGCCTGGCGGTGATTTTCGCCATGACCTGGCGGACGATGGCCGCGACCTCCACGCCGCCGGCGGAGGCGATTCCGGTGAAGGTCATCGGCCATCAATGGTGGTGGGAGTTTCAATATCCGACTCTGGGGATCACCACGGCCAACGAGCTGGTGATCCCCGTGGGCCGGCCGATCCGGCTCACCGTTACCGCGGCGGACGTCATTCATAGCTTCTGGGTTCCTCAGCTGGGCGGCAAAATGGATGCCATCCCCGGGCGGGAAAATCTCCTGTGGTTGCAGGCGGATGTGGAGGGGACGTATTACGGGCAGTGCGCAGAGTTATGCGGCGCCTCCCATGCGAACATGCGCCTGCGGGTCCGGGTGGTATCGGACTCCGAGTTCCAGCGATGGGTGGAAGCTCAGCGGGCGCCCGCGGCGCAGCCCGTGGAGCCCCTCGCGCAGAAAGGATATCAGGTGTTCATGAGCAAGGCCTGCGTGGGCTGTCATACCATTGACGGCACGCCGGCTCGGGGAAAGGTGGGACCGAACCTCACTCATGTGGGGAGCCGGACGACGATTGCGGCGGGCCTGCTGGAGAACACCCCGGAGAACCTGGCCCGCTGGCTGGATAATCCCCCGGCGGTCAAGCCGGGCTCGCTGATGCCCCGCCTGGGCCTGACCCCGGAGGAGATCCAGGCTCTGGTGGCTTATCTTTCTTCCCTGAAATGAAGGGAGGCAGCGATGGCCGGTTCGGCGGTGGCATGGCCCCGCGTGTATGAGGAGCGGGGGCTTCTCTCCTGGTTGACCACGGTCGACCACAAGCGGATCGGCATCCTGTATATCCTGGGCGCCGGGTTCTTCGCTCTGATCGGTGGCCTGGAGGCCCTGCTCATCCGGACGCAACTGGCGGTCCCCAACAATCGGGTGCTGGTGGGGGAGGCCTACAACCAGGTTCTGACCATGCACGGCACCACCATGGTCTTCCTGGTGGTGATGCCGGTGCTGGCGGGGCTGGGGAACTACGTCGTCCCTCTGATGATCGGGGCCCGGGACATGGCCTATCCTCGCCTGAATGCCTTCGGGGTTTGGATGTTCCTGCTGGGCGGGCTCTTCCTGAACCTGAGCTTCCTGCTGGGTGGGGCGCCCGACGCGGGATGGTTCGGCTATGCGCCGTTGACGGCGAAAACCTTCTCCAAAGGCACCGGCATCGACTTCTGGATCCTGGGCCTGCAGCTGCTGGGGATCTCCTCCATCACCTCCTCGATCAACTTCGTGTCCACCATCCTGCTGTTGCGGGCGCCCGGTCTCACCCTGAACCGGCTGCCGCTTTTCGCCTGGACCACGCTGGTGACCGCCTTCCTCATTCTCTTTGCGATGCCCAGCATCTCGGCGGCCCTGTTCCTCCTGTTCCTGGACCGCCATCTGGGGACGCATTTCTTCAACCCGGCGGCGGGCGGGGATCCGCTGCTCTGGCAGCATCTCTTCTGGTTCTTCGGCCACCCGGAGGTCTACATCATGATCCTGCCCGCGATGGGGATTGTCTCAGAGGTGCTGCCGGTCTTCTCTCGCAAGCCCATCTTCGGCTACACGGCGGTGGCCTACTCCAGCGTAGCCATCGGCTTCATCGGGTTCACGGTCTGGGCGCATCATATGTTCGCGGTGGGGCTGCCTCCGGTGGTGAATGCCTTTTTCTCGGCCGCCAGCATGCTGGTGGCGGTGCCCACAGCCATCAAGGTCTTTAACTGGATTGCCACCATCTGGGGTGGGGCCGTGCGATATCGCACGCCCTTCCTCTTCGCTGCCGCCTTTGTGGCCCTCTTCGTCATCGGGGGATTAAGCGGTCTGTTCCTGGCCGCTGTCCCGGTGGACTGGCAGGTGACGGACACCTACTTCGTGGTCGCTCATTTCCATTACACGCTCTTCGGCGGCTCGATGTTCGCTATTGTGGCCGGCATCTATTACTGGTTTCCCAAGATCACCGGGCGCTTCCTGGATGAGCGGCTGGGCCGCCTGCATTTCGCCCTCCAGTTCATCGGATTCAACCTTACGTTTTTCCCGATGCATTTCCTGGGGCTGTCCGGAATGCCCCGACGGGTTTACACCTATGCCCCTGGCCTGGGCTGGGAGGGCCTGAACCTTCTGGCCACGGTCGGCGCCTTTATCCTGGCTCTGGGCTTCGTGGTCTTCTTCGTTAACATCGCCCGCAGCCTGGTCGCCGGGGAGCGCGCTCCGGATGACCCGTGGGATGGGCACACCCTGGAGTGGCTGACCTCCTCGCCGCCGCCGCCCTATAATTTCGCGCGCATCCCGGTGATCCACAGCCGCCGGCCGGCATGGGATCGCAAATACACCGGCAACCCGCATCCGCATCCTGTCATCGAGGCGGCAGAAGGAAACGATCGGGTTGGGGAGGTGGAGACGTCGGAGGAGCCCATTCATCTGCCCTCCCCCAGCCTGTGGCCGCTGATCCTGGCGGCCGGGTTGACGGTCTTCGCCCTGGGGCTGGTGACCCACTGGATCTTTATCCCCGTGGGCCTTCTTCTCTTCGCCCTGGGGCTCGTGCGCTGGGTCCAGCAGCCTCTGTTCCCGGAAGCCCACGGGACGTCATCGTGAGGGCCCAGGGGCTTCCCGGATCCAGCCCCAGGAGGGGAGGGAACCTGGATCTTTCCACCCGGAGTGGCGGAGGAGCAGACGATGGCCAGCCATCATCCAACGGTCGGATCCGAGATCGCGGTGGATAGCCGCAAGCTGGGGGTCTGGGTCTTCCTGGCCTCGGAGGTGATCTTCTTCGCCTCTCTGATCGTCTCCTACCTGGTGCTGCACAACCGGGTGACCAGCGGCCCCACCGCCCATGAGGCCCTCACCCTGACCATCCCCACCATCAACACGATGATCCTGCTCACCAGTAGCGTGGCGATGGTGCTGGCCCTGGCCCACCTGCGGGATGGAAACCGGCGGGCCTCCATCGCCTGGCTGCTCACCACGGCCTGGCTGGGCATTTGTTTTCTGATTCTGAAGGCGGTGGAATACAGCCAGCATCTCCATGAAGGCCTCACGCCCAGCGTCAACGTCTTCGGCTCCGCTTACTATACGGTCACCGGTTTCCACGCCGCGCACGTGGCCGTGGGGGTGATCTGGATCCTGAGCGTGGCCCTGGGGCTCCGCCGCCGCCTCTCGCCTCAGAACGATGTCCTGGTGGAGACGGTAGGGCTTTACTGGCACTTCGTGGATCTGGTGTGGGTGGCGATCTTCATGGTGGTGTATCTCCTGCGCTAAGGGAGGATCGGCCGTGAGGGGGACTTCCGTGAGCACCGATCGACCGGAAGGGACGGTGGGAGCCAAGGCCCATCGGCATCCGAACTACGTCCTGGTGGGGATCGTGTTGATCGTCCTCACGATCCTGGAGGTGAGCGTCATCCGCCTGCCGGTGCCTCAGCTGCCCTTCCTGCTGGGGTTCGCCATCGCCAAGGCCCTTCTGATCCTGATGTATTTCATGCACCTGAAATTCGACTCCCGACTCTACGCGGTGCTCTTCGCCTATCCCTGGCCGCTGGCGCTTCTGCTGGTGGGGATGCTGATCTGGGTGTATTTCGGGTTCCGGGCATAATGAAATGATGGGGTAAAAAAAGCGGGGGGCACCTGTAGGGTGCCCCCCGCTTTTTTTGCCGCCATGCCAGGGCCTTATTCCCCACCCCCGCCGACCGGGGCCGGGCGCGCCGGAGCGGCCCGCCAGCGATTGAAGGCCACCCATCCTTCATAGCCGATAAAGGCGGCGGCGATGAAGAGCAGAGCGGCCAGGATCAGCATCACGATGGAACCCACGATCGCCACCGGCTGGTTATTGGCGATGGAGGTCTGAAGGGCGAGGCGCTGGTTCCACAGGGTCACCAGAATGGCGGCCATGGTCGTGATATACATAAAGACCCCGGGCACACCCGCATACCATGCCGGCCGCCGCTCCGAGACCAGCCAGACGGTGACGATGAGCAGGGCCAGGCCAGCCATCAGCTGGTTGGCGGCGCCGAACAGCTGCCAGAGGTAGATCCAGGTCCCGGTGAGCACCAGGAAGGCCGCGAGGGCCATGGAGATGAGGCTGGCCACGTGCGGGTTCTTGAACACGGGCTGGGCCTCCCCCACCCATTCGCCCAGGGTCACCCGCATCAGCCGGAAGACCAGCTGGACCACGGTGATGACGATGACCACAAAGGCCGCAAAGCCCAGGGCGGTCCCGTAAGGCAGGAAAGCGGGGCCGAAGAGCTGGGAGAGCAGCGTGCCCACACCGCTGGCGAAGGCGGCAGCCCCCGCTCCCTTCCCCGGGATGGAGATCGCGATGAGGGAGAGCAGCCCCAGGGTGTTCTCGCCGAAGAGCATGGCCCCGCCGCCCACCGGGAGAGCATCGGTCTCATACTCCAGCTGCCGGGCCGTGCCCACCGAGCCGAAGAGGGCATGCCAGCCGGAGATCGCGCCGCAGGCGATGGTCACGAAGAGCATCGGCCACAGGGGTTGCAGATCCACTCGCCCGGGAGCCACAAATCCGGTAAAGGCAGGGAGCTTGAACGACACCGCGCTGGGGTTCGTGAAGAATCCGACGATGCCGCCCAGGTAGGAAAGCACGATCACGATCGCCGTGATCCAGAACCCCAGGTAGTTGACCGGCTGAGCGAAACGCCAGATCGGGAGGTTGGCCCCGAGATAGCAGAAAACGAATGTAAACAGCATCCAGAAGATGTAAGCAGGGGTCACACTGGCCGTGCCACCCTTGAACTGCTGGGCCGTCGGATCGAAGTATTGATAAAGCGGCTGCTTGCCGATGGCGGCGTTCAGGCCGTCAAACAGCTGGCCGACCGGCCCCTGCTGAGTGATCTTGCCCCCCTCTCCCACCACGGCCCCCCAGGGACCCAGCCCGATGGCGATCAGGGTGACGATCAGCGTGATAGCGGTGACCACGATCAGATCCATCTTCCACCGGTAAAGCATCTGGCCCATCAACAATCCCATCACGGCCAGGGTGATGATGCCCAGCGGAACACGGGGATCCAGCAAAACGCCAGCGATCAGGTTCACAAAGGCTCCAGCGATCAGCAACAGATAGAAGAAAATGAACACGAAGAGGAGGGTGCGGGTGCGGGGGCTGATCAGGCGGTAGGCGACGGCGCTCAGGGAGTTCCCGTCGTTGCGCACGGAGAGCATGATGGCGCTGTAGTCGCTGGCCCACCCGATGAAGGAGACCCCGAGGATCAGCCAGAGGAGGGCCGGCAGCCAGCCCCAGAGCACCCCGGCCGTGATCGGCCCCACGATCGGGCCCGCCGCGGCGATGGACTTGAAGTGATAGCCGATCAGGATGTTGCGGCTGGTGGGCACGAAATCGACGCCGTCCATATACATCCGGGCCGGGGTCGCCCGCTTCGGATCCGACTGGATGATCTCCCGGTCGATCCGCTTGGCGTAGAGGTTCCAGATCAGCAACTGGACGAGGATACCAATGATAATAACCCAGAAGGCGCTCATGGCTTTCCCTCCAGGATGAGATCAGAAAGTGGTGAAGCCTCGCCCGTGAGCACGCGCTGGGAAGCGCGGCCGCCCGATGACCGAAAGTCGAACATTTCCTCGCGCTCCGCTCACCTCCTTTCCTGGGGTAGAGGATCTGTGCCGTCGGACTCCCATGCGGGGAGGCCGGATGACCTCAAGGACCGGAAAAAGCCTTCCGGGATCGATTTGCCCCCCGCTCCCCGTCTCATGAAACGAACAGGCGACAGCCGGCATCTCAGGCTGTCGCCTGGGGGATTCCCAACCGCTGGGCGATGGCCGCCTCAGCCGCCGCGAAATCGCCGCCGGTGAACACCTGACCATCCACGATCACAGCCGGATAACGGCGGGCGCCATACCGAAGGGATTTCCACCAGCCTTCCATGGAGACGGCATCGATCACCTTCACGGCGATCCGGTCACAGTAAGTCGCCAGCAGGCGGGCGATCCAGGCCGCGAGATCCTGATAGGCCTTCTGGAGGTCCTCCGGCAGGCCCGAGGCGAGCTGCTCCGCGTGCAGGGCCTGACCGACGCCGGCCTGTTGCCAGACCAGCTCACAATGGAGGCAATGATAGAAAGCGGTGGGCGCGTACGCGATCACCTCAATCTGCAAGGGCCGGTCCATCCAAGGCCCCTCCGTTCCTCCGGGGGAATCCGAAACGCCCTTATTCACCCTCATTATAACTATAACAATCCGCTTATGTCAAGTTTTTGCCCCCCACATTGTTCATGAAAGCACTATATTGTTGTTTTTATCACAATGCGCCGAGGGGATTCAAGATGGGGTTTCATGCGGGGACTGGGGCGGCGCGAACCCGTTCTCGGAGCTGATGGGGAGGTGCTGGGTTCTCTCCGGCGTGCCATTCCGGGGACGGCGTTCAGGCTCTGCGGGATCCCTCGGGGTTCACCGGTCAATCCGGCTATCGGGTGAGATCGTTCCCTGTTCCGTTTGGGATTCTCATCGGGGTTTTGAGGCCTTGGGAGCTGGGCGGGATGATGGGTTATGCGCTCCGCCCGGAGAAGCGGTGACCTTGACGTCCCTCTTTCTCCTCACGTAAGATAGAGTCGAAAGCGGCTCCCTATCCCCGAGGGTGATGAGGAAGCCGGGCAGGTCGTCGAAAGCCGCCCTGGCCTCCCAACCCGGCTTCCCTAAGGGGAGGGTGCTCTTTTATCCCCTGTTCAAGCTCAATGGCGTGGGTCCCGGAGATTCCGTGTAAGGAGAAGCCCATGCGGGATTTCCTGTTTCGGGGTTCGCTAACGGAAGTGGATCCGGATGTGGCTGCCCTGATCCGCTATGAGCATGAACGTCAGATCCGCAAGCTGATCCTCATCCCCTCCGAGTCCTACGCCCCGGCGGCCGTCCGTGAAGCTCTGGGTTCGGTGTTCCAGAATATCTACGCCGAAGGCTATCCCCACGAGCGCACTCGAACCCAGACAGAAGCCGAGCTGCTGGATTATGAGGACCAGCTGGGGTTCTACCGGCGATACGGTGATCAGCGGTATTACAAGGGTGTAGAATACGCGGACATCGTGGAGGCTCTGGCCCGGCGCCGCTGCGCCGAGGCCTTCGCCACCCCGGAGATCCCCCCCGAGCGGATCTTCGTCAACGTCCAGCCTCTCTCGGGCGCCCCGGCCAACAACGCGGTCTATGAGGCGCTGCTTCAGCCTGGCGATACGGTGATGGGCATGTCCCTGGTCCACGGCGGCCATCTGACCCACGGCTCGCCGGTCAACCGCTCGGGCAAGCATTATCGCATTGTCTGGTATACGGTGGATCCCCAGACGGAGCTCCTGGATTATGACCAGATCCGTGAGCTGGCCCGACAGCACCGGCCGAAGATGATCATCGCCGGGTACACATCGTATCCGTGGGCACCGGACTGGAAGCGCTTCCGGGAGATCGCCGACGAGGTAGGGGCCTATCTCCTGGCGGATATCGCCCACACGGCCGGGATGGTGATCGCGGGCGCTTACCCCAACCCCCTGGGCTATGCCCACGTCGTCACCTTCACCACGCATAAGACGATCATGGGCCCGCGCGGGGCCTGTATCCTCACCACGGACCCCGACCTGGCGAAGCGGATCGATCGAGCGGTGTTCCCCGGCGAACAGGGTGGGCCGCACGTGAACGTTTTCGCCGCCCTGGCGGTGGCCTTCAAGCTGGCCCGCACGGAGGCGTTCCGCGAATTGCAGCATCAGATCGTGCGGAACGCCCAGGCCATGGCCCGGCGCCTCGCCGAACGGGGCCTGCGGATCCCTTACGGAGGCACCAATACCCATCTACTCCTGGTGGATTGCAAGTCGGTGCGGGGCCCGGACGGAACGCCTCTCATGGGCGATCCGGCCGCTCGGGTGCTGGACCTGGCCGGGATCGTGGTGAACCGCAACACGATCCCCGGGGACACCGGCGCGGGGGCCGCCAGCGGGATCCGTCTCGGGACTCCATGGATCACGCAGCGGGGGTTTCGGGAGGCGGAAGCGGAGGCCCTGGCGGACATCATCGCCGATGTGCTGTGGGCCTGCCGGCCGCACCGCTACTATGTGGGCCGCGACCTGGTTTACCGAACCAAGGTGGAATTCGATGTCCTGGAGGAGGCGAAACTCCGGGTGGCCGAGCTGGCCGCCCGGGCAGGCGCCGATGTGGAGCTGCCGAGGAGCGGCTATCCCCATTACTGGTTCCTCACCGATCGTCTCCCCGCGGCGGAAGGGAAGGCCGTGCTGGAGATCGAGGGGGATCGGGCCGCGGAGTTCCTGGACGCCGCCCTGACCCAGCAAGTGGTGGGTCTGAAGGCCCATGAGGGGGCTCCGACTTTCGTGCTGGAAGCGGACGGCCGGATCATGAGCCCCGCCTATGTGATCCGGGATGGCCCGGATGCCTTCCGGCTGGTGATCCCCGAGGAGCGGGCGGGGCGGGTCGCGGCGTGGCTGCGGGATCTCTCGGATGGTTACGTGCGTTTCGATGAGGATATCTGGGCGAAGCTCCCCGGCCCCCTGCGGGTGCGGGAGATCCCGGCAGAGGATCCGCGGGCGGCCTCGGCCCGCGCGCAGGCGCGCTTCCCGCAGGATCTGGCCGAGGCCGCCGCTGTGGCGCCGCACAAGCCTTTCTTTATCGGCTATCGGACGGTGGATTCGGTGCATCGCGACCGCCTGGGATCGTTGCCGGCCTTCTCCTACGCGGAGCCCGAAGGCGCGCCCCTCAAGCGGACGTCCCTCTACGAGCTGCACCGGGAGCTGGGGGCGAAGATGATCCCCTTCGCCGGCTGGGAGATGCCGGTCTGGTATACCAGCGTGAGCGAGGAACACCGGGCGGTCCGCACCGCCGCCGGCCTCTTCGATGTCTCCCATATGGGCGTTCTGGAGGTCAGCGGGCCCGGCGCTCGCGCCTTCCTGGAGCGGGTGACCACCAACGACGTGATGGCCCTTCGAGTCGGGGAATCCCAATACACGTATCTCCTGGATCCCGACGGGCATGTGCTGGATGATCTGATCATCTACGCCCTGGCGCCGGACCGGTATATGCTGGTGGTCAACGCGGCCAATAACGATCGGGACTGGGCCTGGCTGAACGCCGTGGCCCGGGGCGAGGTCCAGATCGATCGGGAGCGCCCATGGGCGATGCTCACGGATGAGGTGATCCTGCGGGATCTGCGGGACCGCCGCTGGGGGGAGGATTGCCGGGTGGATATCGCCCTTCAAGGCCCCCAGGCGCTGAAGATCCTCCAGTCCCTGGCGGATGGAGGGACCGGAGCGCGCCTGGCCGCCCTGCAGCGGGGTCAGGTCCTGCGCGCCGAGATCCGGGGTTTCGACCTGATCATCTCCCGCACCGGCTACACTGGCGAGCGCATTGGTTATGAGCTCTTCGTCCACCCGGAGCGGGCGCCGGCGTTGTTCGAGCTGCTGCTGGATGCCGGGAAGCCCTTCGGTCTCAAGCCGTGCGGCCTGGGCGCGCGGGACAGCACCCGCACGGAAGCGGGCCTCCCGCTCTACGGCCACGAGCTGGCCGGGCCCTTCGATCTCACCCCGGGCGACGCCGGCTTCGCCCCCTTCGTCAAGCTCTACAAGCCCTTCTTCATCGGGCGGAAGGCCTACATGGCCCGCGAGGCGAAGCGAACAATGGAAGTCGTTCGCTTTCGGATCGTCGAAAAGGGGGTGCGGCTGCCCAAGCTGGGGGACGCCGTGGTGGATCGCCGGGGCCGGGTGATCGGCTACGTCACCAGCTGCGCGATGGATACCGAGGGGCTTCTCACCGGCATGGCCTGGATCGAGCGGAGCCATGGGGCGGAGGGGACGCCCATCGGGATCGTGGTGGGAAGCGGAAGCCTGCCGGAGCGACCGAAGGTCGGCGACCGGCTGATCGTGCCGATCCCCGCCGAGGTGGTGAGCCGCTTCATGAGCCGCTGAAGGAGCCGGGGATGCCCTCGCCGTTTCCCGGGATGGATCCGTATCTGGAACATCCGGCCCTGTGGCCTGGACTTCACAGCCGGCTGATCGTCGGGCTGGCGGATTACCTGGGGCCGCTCCTGCGCCCTCGCTACTACGTGGAGGTGGAGGAGCGGGTGTATCTCCTCACCCCCGAGGGGAGCTTTCCTTTCCTGGCCCGCCCCGATGTGATGGTCGCCACTGCCCCGGGTGTCGGACCTTCTACCCCCGTGCGCTCGATCCCGGCCGGCGGCGCGCGCATCGTGGAGATCCCCGTGCCGGAGGAGGTGCGGGAACGCTATCTGGTGGTGCGGGAGGCAGGGACCCACCAGGTGGTGACCTGGCTGGAGCTCCTCTCCCCGGCGAACAAGATCCCCGGGGAGGGCCGACAGGCTTACCTTAGGAAGCGAGAGGAGGTGCTTCGAAGCCGGGTGCATCTGGTGGAGATCGATTTGCTGCGGGCGGGGGAGCCGATGCCGGTGATGGGGGACGGGCGGGACGGGCATTACCGTATCCTGATCAGCCGGTGGGAGCAGCGGCCCCGGG
>NZ_DAOUCJ010000005.1 GCF_034432235.1 Thermoflexus sp.
AGTGTAGGGCAACTGCAAGCAGTTGCCCTACATACCCCTGAAAACGGATCTCGCTACCGCAAGGCACGCGTGTAGGTGCACGGCATGCCGTGCACCTACACCCCTCACCATCCCCTGAGAACGGGTCACGTTCCTGCAAGAGTGCCCCACCCTCTTTATTCACGTTTTCGCCCCTCGGTCAAGGATGTTTTCTTTGCTTCCGCCCCTGCCGCGAATCCCCCCGGTTTCAAGGCCCATGGGGGATTCGCGGATAAGGTGAGAAGGCGGGACGGAGGCCCCGCCGCCTTCCGATCTCCGTCCGGAGCCCCAGGACGGCTTCCATTGACAGATGCACCGGATCGCGCTAAATTTTAAATGAAGAACAGGCCCCCATAGCTCAGGCTGGATAGAGCGTTGGCCTCCGGAGCCAAAGGTCGCGGGTTCGAGTCCCGCTGGGGGCTTGCATCGGGGCGGTCCATCGGGGGATGGATCGCCCCGCTTTTTTCCGGCCCGGGCTGGCGCCTTCCAGGGGCCGGCCCCACGGATTTCGAGGGAGGCGACGCCGGGCGCCCCCGGGAAGGATGGCGCATCCCCCTTCCCCCCATTCGAGCTCAACGGCGCAGGCGATGGACCTCCGGCGATGCATACAATCTCCAACCTCAGGAGGCGGCGGATGCCCCAGGAACCGGATCGCAACCTGGCCCTGGAGCTGGTCCGGGTGACCGAAGCGGCGGCCCTGGCCGCGGGCCGCTGGATGGGCCGGGGGGATCGAAACGCGGCGGATCGAGCGGCCGTGGAGGCCATGCGGCTGATGCTCCGCTCGATCGATATGGACGGCGTCGTGGTGATCGGCGAGGGGGAGAAAGACGAGGCCCCCATGCTCTACAACGGCGAGCGCATCGGGAACGGCCGCCCGCCCCAGGTGGACGTGGCGGTCGATCCCATCGATGGCACCCGCCTGCTCGCCCTGGGCCGCCCGGGGGCGATCGCGGTGGTGGCCCTCTCCGAGCGGGGCACCATGTTCAGCCCGGGACGGATCGTCTACATGAACAAGCTGGCCGTGGGCCCGGAAGCCCGCGAGGTCATCGATCTGGATGCGCCGATCCCCGAGAACCTGCGGCGGATCGCGCGGGCGAAAGGGAAGGATGTCGATGACCTCACGGTGGTGATCCTGGAACGCGACCGCCACGCGGACCTGATCCGCGAGGTCCGGGCGGCCGGTGCCCGCATCAAGCTCATCACCGACGGCGATGTCTCCGCCGCCCTCATGACCGCCTTCCCCGACTCCGGGATCGATGTCCTGATCGGGATCGGCGGATCGCCGGAGGCGGTGATCACCGCCGCCGCCCTGAAATGCCTGGGCGGGGAAATCCACGCCCGCCTGTGGCCCCGGAACGAGGAGGAGCGCCGCTTCGCGGCGGAGATGGGCTACGACCTCCAGCGCATCCTCACCGCCGACGATCTGGTCCGCGGGGACAACATTTTCTTCGCCGCCACCGGCATCACCGATGGGGAGATCCTGCGGGGCGTGCGCTACACCGGGAGCGGCGCCCGCACCCACTCCGTGGTCATGCGCTCCCGCTCCGGGACCATCCGGTTCGTGGAGGCCGATCACCGGTGGGACAAGCTGATGCGGATCAGCGGCTATCCTTACGACCAAGGCGCAGGAGCAGCCCCTCCGCCAGCGCGCTGAGGGAAGCCGGGATCTCCCGCACGGTCCACCAGAGCTGGCGCGGCCCATACGGGGAGCGATCGGCCACAAGCCCCACCGCCTCGATGCCGGCGGCATCGCACAGCCACAGCGCCCGATCCAGATGGAAGCGCTGGGTGACCACCACGGCGCGGGTGAAGCCAAAGACCTCCCGCGCCCGCCGGCACGATGCCAGCGTCCGCATGCCCTCCGGGTCCACCCGGAGGGCCTCTTCCGGGACCCCGAGGCGCAGCGCCAGGCGCCGCATCGCCTCCGGCTCGTTATGGTAGGGGGAAGATCGACCATCGCCGCTCAGCAGCAGCGCCTTCACCTTCCCCAGGCGATATAACTCGACGCCCGCCCGAACCCGATCGGCCAGCACCGCGGTGGGAGATCCATCCGCCCGGAGCCCGGCGCCCAGGATCAGAGCCACAGGCTGCGCCGGGACTTCCTCCGGCCGTTCGTAAATCCGCGGCGCGCCCCGAAGCCATAAATAGAGGCGGGCCAGCGCCGGCGTCACCACCACCAGCGCCACGAGAAGGCCCAGATGCCCCCAGCGCATACGCAGCGTCCTGTTCGCTGAACTCATGAAGATCGTCCGATCAAGAGTATACCCGCTCCCCGGGTTGAGAAAGCAGGGATCCCGATCCAGCGCTCTCCACCCTCTCAGCGGGTGGAATCCTTCCCCTGGAAATCCAGAGCGAAACCCCACAACGCCTCGAAACGCCTTGACCGTCGGCCGGCAGCCCTGAGAAGGCCCGGCTATGTTACAATGGGCGTAAAATGCCTCAGCTCAATCCGGAGCGGGCCCGATGAAATTGATCCTGGCCATCATCCAGGACGAAGATGCCCCGACGACCATCCAGGCGCTCGTCGATCGCGGCTATCGGGTGACCCGGATCGCCTCCACGGGGGGATTCCTGCGCCAGGGCAACACCACTCTGCTGATCGGCGTGGAGGATCCTCAGGTCCCGGGGGTGATCGAAATCCTGCGGCGCTGTTGCCGGACCCGAACCAGTTATCTGCCGGTGGCCGTGGAGGCCACCGGGCTCCTGCAGGCCCATATGATCGAAGTGGAAGTCGGCGGGGCCACGATCTTCGTCCTGGACGTCGAGCGCTTCGAAACCCTTTGAGGGGCCGGGGGCATGAAGCTGATCCTCGCCGTGTTGCCGGAGAAAGCGGCCACGCTGGCTTCCGACCGGCTGGTGGCCCAGGGTTATCGGGTGACCCGTCTGGCCTCCACGGGTGGCTTCCTGCGCCGCGGAAGCGCCACGCTCCTCATCGGCGCGGAGGAGGAACAGGTGGAAACCGCCCTCCGCCTCCTGCGGGAAGCCCGACAGCAGATCCGAGGGGATCTCGGAGGGATCGCGATTGTGCTGAACGTGTCCCGCTTCGAGCGCTTTTAATGCGGCAGGCTTCCCCGGGGCGCTCGGAGGATCCTGGGATCGCGCCGATCACCTTTTCCCGGAGGGAATCGGATGCTACCCGAATGGCAGCCGCTGGCTCGGGTGAAGGCCGCTCATCTCCCTCGCCTGCTCACCCGCCGCCACGTGGTCGGAGTGGGGATCGGCTATAAAGTGAAGGGAGGTCAGACGCTGGATATCCTCAGCGTGGTGGTCTCGGTGGAGCGGAAGCTTCCCGCCGCTCAGCTGGCCCCCTCGGATCTGATCCCCCCTGCCCTGGATGGGATCCCCACTGATGTGATCGAGACCGGGCGATTCCGGGCCTTCCAGGATCCCACCCGCCGCTACCGCCCGGCTCCCCCCGGCGTCTCCATCGGCCACCCGCTGGTCACCGCGGGGACGTTCGGCTGCGTGGTGCGCCGGGGGAACGAGCTCTTCATCCTGAGCAACAACCACGTCCTGGCGGCGACCAACCGCGGACGTCCGGGAGATCGAATCCGGCAGCCCGGCCCGGTGGATGGCGGAACGGTGGCCGATGAGATCGCCGAGCTGGTGGAATTCATCCCGATCCGCTTCGGCGATGAGCCGGCCACCTGCCCATGGGCAGAGCTCTTCACGCGCTGGTTGAACGAGCTGCTGCGCCTCATCGGCTCCTCCCACCGCCTCCAGGCGATTCGAAGGCTGACGGCACTCAATGAGGTCGACGCCGCCATCGCCCGCCCGCTCCACCCGAGCGATATCACCCCCGCCATCCTTCAGATCGGCATCCCCAAGGGAGTGACGACCCCCACGCTGGGGATGGAAGTCCAGAAGTTCGGGCGGACCACCCAGTATACCCGCGGGCGGATCATCCAGGTGGATGTCACCGCGAACGTGGATTACGATGGGCGGGTGGCGACATTCCAGGGGCAGGTGATGGCTGGGGCCATGAGCGCGCCAGGGGACTCCGGCTCGGCGATCCTGGATCTGAACGGCCGGCTGGTCGGCCTGCTCTTCGCCGGATCAGAGACCACAACGTTGATCCACCCGATCGAGCGCGTGCTTCAGGCGCTGCGCGTCGAGGCGGTGGTGGAGGAATAAGGTTATGGAAGGACTGAGCTGGCTGTGGCCGATCGGGCTGATGGCCGTGCTGTGGGCCGGGATGTCCGAGGAGGAAGCCCGCCGAGCCCTCGCCCGGGGGCTGGCGGCTGGGGTGGCGGCGCTGACCATGTGGGGAACGACCGGCTTCGCATGGGCCTTCGGGGGCATCGGATTGTGGGTGGAACGGCCGGAGTTCCAGGCCTTACGGCGGGTTTACACCCTGGGGGCGGATCCCCAGCCGCTCTGGAGTGTGATCGGATTAAGCGGATTTCTCTTCCATGCGGTGGATCGGTCGCCGGCCATCGCCGCCCTGTGGCTCCATTACGCCCCCGCTGTGTTGACCGGTGCGATCCTTCTGGGCTTCGGGCTGGAAGGATGGTCCCCCTTCGCCGCCGCCCTGGCCGGCATCGGGTTCGGGGGATTCGTCCTGCCCCTGGGGATGCACTGGGTTTGGGGGAACGGGTGGCTGAGCCGCCTGGGCCTCACCCTGAACCTGGGCCACGGGGTCGTGGATCCCGCCGGGGCAGGGGTTGTGCTGGCCCTTTCCGGAGGCGCGCTCCTCGGGCTCCTGCTCCCATGGTCCCCACGACAGCCCAGCCCGGAGCGGGTCTTCCCGCCAGTGCATCTTCCCCTCCTGGGAGCGTGGGGAAGCCTGCTCTTCGGGATCGGATGGCTCTCCTGGCTCACCACGGATCCCCTCTCCGCCGCCCGGCCGGCTCTGGATCCCACCCTTCTGGCCCGAAACGCATGGCTGGGGGTTCTGGGGGCCGCCCTGGGAGCGGGGCTCTACACCGGCCTGGTCGCCCGCGAGGTGGATACCCTCATGATCCTGCGGGCCGTGGCCATGGGATGGATCACCGGGATCAGCGCGGCCCCGTTCACCGGCCCGTGGCTGGCCGGGGGATGGGGCCTCCTGATCGGCCTGGGGACGCCGATGCTGGTCTATGGTCTTCGCCGGTGGGGCGTAACCCCCCAGAGCCTGGCCCTGCTTTACGGGATCGCCGGCCTCCTGGGATTGCTAGGGATCGGATGCCTGGCCGATGGGCGGGCCGGGGCGGGATGGAATGAAGTGGGGCGCGAAACATTTATGGGCGTTCCGAACCTCGGCGTGGTCGGGGTTCCGGGCTGGGGTCAGCCGGCCGATCCCGGCCAGCTCACCGCCCAGGGGGTGGGGGGAATGATCCTCAGCCTCTGGGGATTCCTCGCGATGGGAGGCCCGGCCGCGGGGATCCGATGGGGATGGAAGCAGTGGCAGCGACGCCGCGGGAAAGCGGCGGGACTCGCAGCGCCTTCATCCGTCTCTTCTCAAAACCCTGAAGACGGAAAGACCCCGGAAGGGGACTCCCCCGATTCATGAGCTCTTTCGCTGGCTGTTGCCCTGGCCTCTTCATTCCCTCGATCGCTCCTCCTCAAACGCATCCGCGAACATCACCAGCACCTGTCCGGCCATAAAGCGCGACAGGTCCGCGGAGGCTTCCAGGGCCTCCGGCGAACGCAATGCGGCTTCCATGGCGGCCCGATCGTCGAAATACATCTCCACCATCAGATGGAACGGGGAAGCGCCGAGGGGCGTCCCCCAGATCCGGGAAACCTCCAGCCGGCGGAGATGCGGGATCCGCTCGATGCGGGCCAGATGCTGCACATACCACCGCTCGAAGGCCCCGGCATCCGCGGGGGTGCGATACAGCGTGATGACCTTCACCATTCCTGGGCTCCTGGACTTCATGAGGACCATGAAATCTACCGCCCTCGCAAGCGACGGCGGACCTCCCGGCAATGGGGGCAATCCCAGCCCACGTATTCCCGGCCACAGGTGCGGCAGACCCGGGGGGAAAGGGGGGGTTCCTCCGAGAGAGAGGCCAGGATGAGAACGGCCTCATGCCCTTCACAGGCGGCCAGCCACTCCTCGACGGGCGTCTCACCCACCCGCCAGCGGCCCTCCGCATCCCGATGGAGGAGGCCGCGCAGCACCCGGGCCTCCAGCTCATAGGCCGCGGTGGCCAGCTCCAGCACGCTCGCTTTCCGCAAGGACATCCCGCTCCTCCTCGATTTCATGAGCCTCTGCCCGCTCCACCTCCAGATGGCCGCCCTTCATAATGCGATAACGATCGAAATCCCGGGCCACCCAGACATGGGGGAAAAAGGCCTGCGCCTCCTGTCGGATCTCCCGCTCCCGATACCGCCGGGAGAGATGGGTCAGGATGAGGTGCCCCACCTGAGCGGCCCGGGCCAGCCATCCCGCCTCCGCCGCCGTGATGTGGTCGTGACGACGGGCCAGCTCCCGATCCGGCTCCAGATACGTCGCCTCAATCACCAGGGCCCCCACCCCCTGCACCGCCTCCACCAGATCGTCCACCCGTCCGGCATCGCCCACCAGGGCCAGCGAGGCGCCCTCCACCGGCGGCCCCAGCACCTCCTCCGGCGTCACCACCCGCCCATCCGGCAGGGTGACCGGATACCCCTGCACCAGGCGGCGCCGCTCCGGGCCGGGTGGGATCCCCAGAGCTTCCGCCTTTTCCACCAGGAAGGGACGCCGCGGCTTCTCCCGGAAGAGATACCCCAGGCTATCTCCCCCCCGATGGCTCACCGGGAAGGCGTAAACACTGAACTTCTCATCATCGAACAGCAGGCCGGGCTCAATGACGTGGAACGAGATCTCTATGGAGGGCCGCACGCCCCGCAGGACCACCCGGTAGATCAGGTCCTTGACCCGCTCGATGGCGCCGCGGCGGCCATAGATGGCCACCCGCGGGAGGATCTCCCAGCGCATCACCGTGGAGAGGAACCCCGCCAGGCCCAGGATGTGATCCAGATGGGCATGGGTCAGCAGGACAGTCTCCAGGCGGCGGAAGCCCAGGCCGCTCTTCAGCAATTGCCGCTGGGTGCCCTCCCCACAATCCACCAGGAATCGCCGGTCCTCGAACATCACCACATGGGCCGGCAACCCACGGCGGATGGATGGCGCGGAGGCGGAAGTTCCCAGGAAGACGATCTCGATCATGGATGGCTTCCCTGAGCGCTACAGAGGATGAACGCGCACTTCGCCCGGCTCACCCTCTTCCCCGATCACCTCGAACCGGTCCCCCACGAAATGGCAGGCGACCCAGACGCTGGTGAGCAGATGACCGGTGATGCGGGATGTGGTGAAACGGGAGGCGCCCGGCGAGAGAGCCAGCGGGAGGATCAGCTGATCCGCCAGGTGCGGGTCCACCGCGGCGTTCGAGCGGTGGAAGGCCAGCAGCTCCGCCACGGCCTCCTCCGCCACTTTCTCCGCCGGCACCCCCTTCTTGCCGTAGGCGGAAGCGCCCGCCCGGATGTGGGCGTATTCCGCGATCAGGAAGATCCCCGTCCCCGGCCCCGGGCTCTCCACCTGGATCGCCTCCACGTCATCCGGGAGGCCGGCCTCCCGCAACAGCCGGTTCGCCCGCCCCGCCATCCGTTTGGCGATCTCCAGCGGCAGATGGGAGACCGCCGCCCATCCCCACAATCGACGAAGCGGCCCCCGCTGATCCAGGACGATCGGTTGCAGGCGGTATAACCCCTCTCCCTCCAGCGGGCCGTGGACATAGAGCTGGATCTCGCCGCCGCCCACCGGATACCAGCCCCAGCGCTCGAGATGGACTTCGGCATGGAGCCCCATCCGGCTCAGGCACGGCAGCCACACATCCCGCACATAGTGGAACGGCGGGCTCCAGGGCACATGCGTGCCGCCCCGCAGCGTCACCCGCGATGTCCCGGGCGCATACGCCAGGGGCAGGAGGATGGCCTGCAGGATCAACGTCACGGAGCCGGCACTCCCTCCCGGACGGGCCGCCCCGACATCCACGACATAGGTGCCCGGGGAAGGGGGGGACTGAGGGACAAAGGTAAGCGTCGTCGAGCCCAGGGCCGCCCCCTGAACCTGGGCGCGGCAGAGCATGGCAGCCGCTTTCACCGCGCTGAGATGCTGCGCCTGCAGGCCCGGGTTCGGGCGGCGAGCCCGGATGTTCTCCACCCGCACCGGCCGCCCGGTGAGGGCGGAGAGGGCCAGGGCCGAGCGCAGGATCTGTCCGCCGCCCTCTCCATAGCTTCCATCGAGCACCACCATCGACAACGCTGCCGACGACCTCCCACGGAATGCAGACATCCCGCCCATCTGGATTCCACCCGGGCAGGATACGGTTCCGCCGGGGCGGATCCCCTCCAGTTCCATGGATCCGGAGGCCAGCCGTCCACCGGGAGGACTACACGGAGGCTCCCATCACATCATGGAGTATACCATCGGGCGGCTTCGGGTTTCAGAAGCGCCCGTTGAAATCCCTCGAGCGACCAGAGCTTCCCTCTTTCCATCGATGGGCCTCATTTGCGGATCCTTCCCGATCCTGGCGGCTCCATCCGCCACATCCGGCAGGTGTGGGCGCGAACAGTCTCCCGGCGCCAGAACATCGGCCGTGCCCGCCCCTCATGCCATAAAGCGAACTGATCGAAATAATAAGGGGAAGCAGGAGAACCACCCTGACCCCCCGGGAGCACGGCCAGGCAGCGGTCCCAGTCCTGGAGATCGGCCACAAACCGCCACGAGGGGAGCGCCCCCAGCGGCCCGCCGAACTGGTTCCCCTGAAAGCCCGCCTGCAGCGGCGTGTCGCCATCGCCGCCCAGCGGGAAGGGCCCTCGATTGAAGAACGGCGCCAGCACAGGAGCCTGGCCCAGCACGTGCCGGAGGGTCACCCGATGGACCCGCCCCCAGGTCCATCGAGCGGGGTTCTTCCCCAGACGCCCCCGCAACCACCGAACCGCTTCCCGGAACGCCTCCGATACCCAGGCCACAGCGGGGCGCTCCCCCAGCCAGAAGGGATCCCCGCGTCGGAGGATCTCCCGGAGCGCATGAGGAGCGGTGCGATAGAAGGACTGACCGGGCAGAAAGGCGTTGAGCGGTTCCCCCAGATATCGGCGCCACGTCGACCCGAGCCGGGGCTTCAGGAGCTGGCGCAACAGCATCCACTCCACCGCGGCCACGATCGTCGGCGCCACCCCCCCGGGATCCATCCGCCCATCCCATGCCCGGACCTGCGCCAGCAGCCACGCCTCCTCCTCGTCCGCCGGTTCCACCTGCGCCAGCCACGGCTTCCACTCCCGCGCGGCCAGCGAAACCACATCCGCCTGGATCGTCAGACAATCGGCAGCGGTCAGGCGGGGCGTGGATTCCAGCCGCTCGCGGATCCGCCGCGCCCGATGATCCGGCATCCACTCCGCGCTGATGAAATACGGATAGCGGGATCCGACGATGCGATGGTTGGCGGTCACCAGCATCCCCTCCGGCGGATCGAAAACCGAGGGCAACGCCTCAAAGGGGATCTCCCCGATCCAGTCGTATTCCCCGCTCCAGCCCGGGACGGGAACCAGGCCATGGCCGCGGCGCCGGATGGGGATCCGGCCGGCCATCTGATAGCCGATGTGACCCTCCCGATCGGCATAGACGAAATTGAGCACCGGCCCCGGCCAGTATCGCAGCGCTTCCCGGAAGGATTCCCAGTCATGCGCCCGGTTCAGCCGGAGGATGGCTTCCAGCCACGTCTCCGCCTGAGCCCCGGCCCAGGCCAGGGCCAGGCCGAGCTGGGGCCATGGGATCCCCCCCGGCTCATATTCGGGGAGCCCATCGGTCAGCACCGGGCCGTGACGGGTGACCCGCACGCAGAACCGCTCCGGCGCGCGCTTCCCCCGGACCCGGATCTCGATCTCCCGGACCTCCACCCGGGCCCATCCGTCCGGCGTCTCGTAGCGCAGCGGATCCTCCGGATCGAAGCGCTCGATGAACCAGTCCTGGGTGTCGGCGATGACGGCGGTCGCTCCCCACGCGATGGCATGGTTGTGCCCCAGCACCACCCCGGGCAGGCCGGGCGCCGTCACCCCGGCGACCGCGAACCCTTCCGGCTCGCAGACGAGATGCTGCTCATACCAGATGCTGGGCAGGGAAAGGGGAAGATGGGGATCGTTGGCGAGGATCGGAAACCCGGTGGCCGTTCGGGACCCTGCCACCACCCAGTTGTTGCTGCCGATCCCCTCGCGGGGGCCGAGCCAGCGGGCCAGGGCCGCATACATCCCGAGCAGCCGTTCCGCCATGGGTTCGATGCCCATGGTTTCGGGGAAGAGGGCGGTCTCGCCGAAGATCGCTTCCGGCTCCAGATCCGCCGCCCGCTCCCCCAGGGCCCGGGCCATGGCCACCCGGCACAGCTCGCTGTCCCAGTTCCAGGAGAGGGACCAGGCGATCATCAGCCCCCAGGCCGCGCTGTGCTCCGGAGCCCACGGGAAATCCGGAAGCGGGATCAGCCGGTCCTCGGGTCCGGCAGGGCCACCGCGGAAGGCCGCCGTAACCCCCGCCGCATACGCCTCGAGGAGTCTTCGCGGATCCGCCGGAAGCCGCTGCAGCCCGGCCCGCGCGTGCTCCGCCCATCCGATCCCCCGGGCGAAGCGGTCCATCTCCAGCCCCATGGGGCCGAAGACCTCGCTCAGGCGGCCCAGCGCGACCAGGCGGTTGAACCGCATCTGCCACCCTCGATCGCGCCCGTGGACAAAGCCCTGCGCGAAGAAGAGATCGAGCAGCGTGCGCGCCTCGATATGGGGGATCCCCCATTCATCGAACCGGATCTCCACCGGAGCCTGAAGCCCATCCAGGCGGAAGAGACGGGAACGAGCCATCGCGGCCTCCTGCGGGCGAGAAGAGGGGATTCCATCTTTCCCCAGCGATCCTCTTCCATTATTGAAGCATCCATACCCTGCTGCAAACGCGCGCCGTGGATCCGGGCGAGACGGATATCGGGAGGCTTTTCGGATCAACGCCTCACCCGACCCTCGAACCCCCGATCCCCATCTTTCCAGGCTTCCGAATCCTCAGGTTATAATGAAAAACGCGTCCTTATGCATTGGGTGGCCCTTATTCCACACCCGGAGCGGACTTATGCGAATCGAGATTATGGAAGACCGGCTGGAGCAGTTGCGGCGTTTGCGGGCGGAAGCTCAGCGGGGCGGAGGGCCGGAGCGGATCGCCCAGCAGCACGCCAAAGGCAAGCTCACGGCCCGTGAGCGCCTGGAGCTTCTGCTGGACAAGGGATCCTTCCGCGAGGTGGATCCCTTCGTCACCACCCGGGTCACCGACTTCGGGCTGGCGGAGCGCCGCTACCTGGGGGATGGGGTGGTGACCGGGTGGGGCACCATCGACGGGCGCCTGGTTTACGTCTACGCCCAGGACTTCACGGTCCTGGGAGGGAGCCTGGGGGAGGGCCATGCCCGGAAGATCGTGAAGATCATGGACATGGCGATGAAGAACGGGGCGCCCATCATCGGCCTCAACGACTCCGGCGGCGCCCGGATCCAGGAGGGGGTCCTCTCCCTCGGGGGCTACGCCGACATCTTCCTGCGCAACGTTATGCTCTCCGGCGTGGTGCCGCAGATCAGCGCCATCCTGGGGCCGTGCGCCGGGGGGGCTGTCTACTCCCCTGCCCTCACGGATTTCATTTTTATGGTCCGCGGGACCAGCTATATGTTCATCACAGGCCCTGATGTGGTGAAGGCCGTCACCCACGAGGAAGTCACCTTCGAGCAGCTGGGCGGAGCGGACGTCCATACGACCATCAGCGGCGTGGCCCACTTCGCCGCCGATACCGAGGCGGACCTCTTTTATATGATCCGCAAGCTCCTTTCGTATCTCCCCTCGAACAACATGGAGGACCCTCCGTATGTGCCCAACAGCGATGACCCCCTGCGCACCGAGGAGCGCCTCAACACCCTCATCCCCGATGATCCCACCCGACCCTACGACATTAAGGAAGTGATCCGGCTGATCGTGGACAACGGGGAGTTCTTCGAGGTCCAGCCGGATTATGCCCCTAACATCGTCATCGGCTTCGCCCGGCTGGGCGGGCACAGCGTGGGGATCGTGGCCAACCAGCCGGCGGTGCTGGCGGGGGTGCTGGACATTAAAGCCAGCGAGAAGGCGGCCCGCTTCGTTCGCTTCTGTGACGCCTTCAACATCCCGATCATCACCTTTGAAGACGTTCCCGGCTTTATGCCGGGGGTCGCTCAGGAGCACGGCGGCATCATCAAAGCCGGGGCCAAACTCCTTTACGCCTACGCCGAGGCCACCGTCCCCAAGATCACGGTGATCACCCGCAAGGCTTACGGCGGCGCCTACTGCGTGATGAACTCCCGGCATCTGCGGGCGGACCTGGTGCTGGCCTGGCCCACGGCCGAGCTGGCGGTGATGGGGCCGGAGGGCGCGGTCAACATCATCTTCCGGCGGGAGATCGCCGAGGCCGCGGACCCCGAGGCCCGGCGGGCCGAGCTGGTGACGGAGTATCGGGCCCGTTTCGCCAACCCCTACGTGGCTGCCTCTTACGGCTTCGTGGACGACGTCATCGAGCCGAAGGAGACCCGCCCCCGCCTGATCAACGCCCTGGAGATGCTCCAGAACAAGCGGGACCAGAACCCGCCCAAGAAGCACGGGAACATCCCGCTATGATCCCCCGGCGCTTCCCATAAGGAGTCCGACCATGTTCCGCAAAGTCCTGATCGCCAACCGGGGCGAGATCGCCGTGCGGATCATCCGGGCCTGCCGCGAGCTGGGCATCCGCACTGTGGCCGTGTTCTCCGAAGTGGACCGGAACGCCCTGCACGTGCGGTATGCCGATGAAGCCTACTGCATCGGGCCGGCCCCGGCCCGCGAAAGCTACCTGCGCATCGATAAGATCATCGACGTCGCCCGCCAGGCGGGCGCCGACGCCATCCATCCGGGCTACGGGTTCCTGGCGGAACGGCCGGATTTCGCCGAGGCCTGCGAGGAAGCCGGCATCGTCTTCATCGGCCCACCTCCCCGGGCCATCGGGGCCATGGGCGACAAGGCCACCGCCCGCAAAATGGCCAAAGCCCTGGGGATCCCTATTGTCCCCGGCACCGACGGCGGGCTCTCGGATGAAGACCTGATGGAGGCCGCCCGGCGCATTGGCTTCCCCATTCTGATCAAGGCCTCCGCCGGCGGCGGCGGCAAGGGCATGCGGATCGTCCGCTCCCTGGAGGAGATGCCGGACGCCCTGGCGGCGGCCCGCCGCGAGGCCATGGCGGCCTTCGGGGACGACGACGTTTACCTGGAGAAGCTGGTCGAGGGCGCCCGCCACGTGGAGATCCAGATCCTGGCCGATCAGCATGGCAACGTCATCCATCTGGGGGAACGGGAGTGCTCCATCCAGCGCCGCCACCAGAAGCTCATCGAGGAATCCCCTTCCCCCATCGTCGACGAGGACATGCGCCAGCGTATGGGGGAGGTGGCCGTGCGCATCGCCCAGGCCATCGGCTACGTGAACGCGGGCACGGTG
This sequence comes from Thermoflexus sp., assembly GCF_034432235.1. NCBI lineage: Bacteria > Bacillati > Chloroflexota > Thermoflexia > Thermoflexales > Thermoflexaceae > Thermoflexus > Thermoflexus sp. The sequence continues at coordinate 13,497 of NZ_DAOUCJ010000005.1, forward strand.
GAGTTCCTGGTGGACAAGGATCGCAATTTCTACTTCATCGAGATGAACACCCGCCTCCAGGTGGAGCATCCGGTGACCGAGATGGTGACCGGGGTGGACATCGTCAAGGAGCAGATCCGCATCGCCCGGGGACGGAAGCTGCGCTATCGACAGGAAGACATCCATCAGTCCGGCTGGGCCATCGAGTGCCGCATCACCGCCGAGGATCCCTTCAACCACTTCATGCCGTCCACGGGCCGCATCGTCACCCTGGCCGAGCCCACCGGGCCCGGGGTGCGGGTGGACAGCGGGGTCTACGAAGGGTGCGAGATCACGCCGTATTATGACTCTCTCATCGCCAAGGTGATCACCTGGGGGGAAACCCGGGGCGAGGCCATCCTGCGGATGCGGCGGGCCCTGGAGGAGTTCCGCATCATCGGCATCCAGACCGTCATCCCCTTCCACCAGGCGATCCTGAACAGCACCCGCTTCCTGGCCGGCCACTTCGACACCAAGTTCGTGGAAGAGCGCTTCGCCATGGACGAGGAGACGCCGCCCGAGCTGGAGGAGGTGGCGGCCATCATCGCCACCCTGGTCGCCCATCGCCGGGGCCAGGCGGCGGCCCACGTGGCCCGACGGGCCGGGCGGGCGATCAACGCATGGAAATGGGCCGGGCGCTGGGAGCAGCTTCAGAGGAGCGGATGAGCCATGAAATACGTCGCCACCCTCAACGATAAAACGTTCACCATCGAAATCAATCACGAGAATCGGATCCTGTTCGAGGGCGTCGAGCGGGCCGTGGATTTCCGCTTGATCGACCAGCAGCATGTCTACTCCCTGCTTCTGGATAACGCCTCTTACGAGGCCCTCGTGGAGGAACGGGAAGGAGAATACTGGGTCTTCCTCCGCGGCTACCTCTTCGCCGTACGCGTGGAGGATGAGCGGGAGCGGCGGCTGCGGGAGGCTTCGGGGGAGCGCCACGGGCCAGCCGGGGAGGTCGCCGTCAAGGCCCCCATGCCCGGCCTCATCGTCGCTGTGCCCGTTCAGGAAGGCCAGCCCGTCCGCAAGGGAGAGAAACTGGTCCTCCTGGAATCCATGAAAATGCAGAACGAGATCCGGGCTCCCCGCGATGGCACCGTGAAGTCCATCCGGGTGAAGCCCGGCCAGAGCGTGGAGCAGAACCAGATCCTGGTGATCCTGAGCTAACGCCCCATCCGCTGCAGACACTCCGTCTTGAATCCGCAAGGGAAGGAAGGGAGGCCTCGATGGCGATCGGGACCTCGATCCCGGTGCAGGAGATCCGGGAAGCGCAGCAACGATGGCAGGAGGCCATTCGGGAGGCCCCTCAGCGTCGCCCCCGCTTCGAGACCCCTTCGGGCATCCCCCTGGAGCCCCTTTACACCCCCGCGGATGTCGAGGTCGACTACCTGCAGGATCTGGGCTTCCCGGGGGAGTTTCCCTTCACCCGCGGGATCTACCGGACCATGTATCGGGGCCGCCTGTGGACCATGCGACAATACGCCGGCTACGCTACCGCCGAGGAGTCCAACCGACGCTATCGCTACCTGCTGGCCCAGGGCCAGACCGGCCTCTCCGTCGCCTTCGATCTCCCCACCCAGCTGGGCTATGACGCCGATCACCCGCTGGCCCACGGGGAGGTCGGCCGGGTTGGGGTGAGCATTTGCTCCCTCGACGATATGCGGCGCCTCCTGGAGGGCATCCCCCTGGATCGGGTGAGCCTCTCGATGACCATCAACGCCCCCGCGGCCATCCTCCTGGCCATGGTCCTCGCCCTGGCCCGGGAACAGGGGGTGGACTGGAAACGGCTGCGAGGCACCGTTCAAAACGACATCCTCAAGGAATACGTGGCCCGTGGCCTTTACATCTTCCCGCCGGAGCCCTCCATGCGGCTCACCGTGGATGTCATGGCCTTCTGTCATCGCCACGTGCCCGGCTGGAACCCCATCAGCATCAGCGGCTATCACATCCGGGAGGCAGGGGCCACCGCGGTGCAGGAGGTGGCCTTCACCTTCGCCCACGCCCTGGAGTATGTCCGGGCGGCCGCCCGGGCCGGCCTCTCCATCGACGACATCGGGCCCCAGCTCTCCTTCTTTTTCAACGCCCACAACCATTTCCTGGAGGAAGTGGCCAAGTTCCGCGCCGCCCGCCGCCTCTGGGCCCGGCTGGCTCGGGATCGCCTCAGGGCCACCCGCCCCGAGGCCATGATGCTCCGCTTTCACGTCCAGACCGGCGGCAGCACCCTCACCGCCCAGCAGCCGGAGAACAACATCATCCGGGTCACCCTCCAGGCCCTGGCCGCCATCCTGGGCGGCTGCCAGTCCCTCCACACCAACGCCATGGATGAAGCCCTCTGGCTGCCCACCGAGAAATCCGCACGGATCGCCCTGCGCACCCAGCAGATCCTGGCCTATGAATCCGGCGTGGCCGACACCATCGATCCCCTGGCGGGCAGCTACGTCATCGAATACCTGACGACCGAGATCGAGAAGCGGGCCTTGGAGGAAATCGACCACATCGAGGCCATGGGCGGGGCGCTGCGGGCCATCGAGTCCGGATATATCCAGCGGGCCATCGCCGAATCCGCCTACCGGACCCAGCAGGCCATCGAGTCGGGCGAGCAGATCATCGTCGGGGTGAACGCTTTCCAGGTGGAGGAAGAACCCTCCGATCTGGAACGGTTGAAAGTGGACCCCACCATCGAGGAAGCCCAGAAGGCGCGGCTGCAGGAGCTGCGGGCCCGACGGGATGCCGAGCGGGCCTCGGCCCTTCTGAGCCGCATCGAAGCGGCGGCCCGCCAGCCCGACGAGCCCCTCATGCCGCTGTTCGTGGAGGCGGTGGCCGCGGGCGTCACCCTGGGGGAGATCTGCGGGATCCTGCGCCAGGTGTGGGGGGAATACCGTCCGCCCGAGGTCCTATAAGGCAAAAGATTTCGGAGTGCGGCACCTTGGCGCCGCTCTCCTCAGTGCGGCACCCCGGCGCCCCTCCCCGAACCAAGGGCGGTGCCCAGGCACCGCACTCCAAGAAAGCCTCAGCTCACCGCTCTCCTCACGAGGGCGGCGATCTTTTCCTCTTCGGCGACCGTCAGCGCTTTCAGCGCGAAGGCCACCGGCCACATCGCGCCCTCATCGAGATGCGCGGCATCGGTGAACCCGAGCGTGGCATACCGGGTGTGGAACTTGTGCGCCGGCTGGAAGAAGCAGACCACCTTGCCGTTCCAGGCGTAGGCGGGCATCCCATACCAGAGCCTCGGCACGAGGACCGGCGCGCTGGCCCGGATGATCGCGTGGAGCCGCATGGCCATCGTGCGGTCGGGTTCGGGCATCCCCTGGATCTTCTCCCGCACCGCCCTCTCCTCATCCGCCCGGGATCCGCGACGCGCGGCGGCCTTCCGCTCCCGGGCGAGCTCCCGCATGGCGGCTCGCTCCTCCTCCGTGAACCCCTCGGGCGCCTCGCCCGCTACGGCCTTCCGGGCGGCGCGCGGTTTTTTCTTCATCACAGCACCCCCTTTTGGTCTCTCCCCACAACCCTTCGAGCTGGGAAGGGCCGACACCATCCCCCACCGCGAACGCGGCCATTATAACACGCTTCCGTATCCAGATCAACAACGCCATCCCCTCCATTCTCCAGCGCCTGTGGGATACGCGCCTGAAGGACACCCGTATCATGCTGGTTCTCTGCGGTTCATATGGGGGCATGATGGAGCGACACGTGCTGGCCTACCGTGCCCCCCTCTATGGGAGGCGCACGGGCCAGTGGAAGCTGGCCCCGCTGGACTTCTGGGCGGCCCAGGCGTTCTTCCCCCACCTCGAGCCTGCAGACAGGGTGCGCGCCTTCGCCGTCCTGGGAGGCGTTCCCGCCTATCTGATCCATTTCCGGAAGGTGGAGGATTTGCTGTCGGGCATCGAACAGAACATCCTCACGCCGGGAACTTTCCTTTACGAGGAGCCCCGCTTTCTGCTCCTGGAGGAGCTGCGTGACCCGCACCGGCATTTCGCCATCCTGGAGGCTGTCGCCGGCGGAAAGACGCGGCCCAGCGAGATCGCTCAGGCTGCGGGGATCAGCCCATCCTCGCTCAGCTTTTACCTGGATACCCTGCAGGCGCTGGACCTGGTCGAGCGGGTGGTGCCTGCAACGGTGGAGAAACCACATAAGTATAAGCGGGCCATCTATCGGCTCAAAGACAACTTCTTTCGTTTCTGGTTCCGGTTCGTCTACCCCAATCGCTCCATTTTGGAAAGGGGGGATGTGGCCTACGTGCGCCGGCATGTGCAGCGTTTCCTCGACGAGTTCACGGCCCTCGTCTTCGAGGAAATCTCCCGGCAATACATCCTGCGGCTCCACCGGACGGGACGCCGGATGTGGATGCCAGAGCGGGTGGGGGCATGGTGGGATGGGAAGGAAGAAATCGATGTGGTGGCCATCAACTTCCGTGAGGGGCGCATCTTGCTGGGGGAGTGCAAATGGTCGACCCACCCCGTGGGAATGAATACGCTCCAGAGCCTCGTAGCCAGGGCCAGCAGGCTCCCTCTGGAAAAGTGGCAGGATGCGGCCTATGTGCTGTTCTCCCGGGCAGGCTTTACGGATGAGGTGCGTCGATACGCCAAGGCGACCGGGAATGTGATCCTGGTGGGGCTGGAGGAGATGGTGCGCGGATAAGGGGTATGGCCTCCGGCCGGAGGAGACCATCACCATCGGACGGCGGGCAAAGGCAACCCACAGAACCCTTCGCGCCCGCGCGGCCTATCCCGCACCGGTCTTGACAGGAGGGGAGCGGGTCGTATCATGATCCCAGACAGTTGAATACGGCCGAGGTGCCCGACGCCCCGGATGGCAGGGCTGAAAGGCGAAGTCCGGTGAAAGTCCGGCGCTGTCCCGCAACGGTAACCATGGCCGCAGCCGCGGACCATGGAAGCCCGGTCGCCCGCCTCGGCCTCCTCCGAGCCTCGCGGAAGGGGTAGGAGCGCCGCCGACCCATCTCCGGGTCCCCTCTGGCTTTCCCGCGGCCTCCCTGTCCGTTCCGGCAGGGAGGCCGCCTGTTTCCGGCCTCCGGCCGGGATGGGCCTCCGCCCCTTTCGCGGAGGCCCCCATCCCGAACCTGGAGGTCGGACGATGCGACGGATCCTGGGATTCGCTCTGATCCTGATGGTCCTGGCCGGCTGCGCGGGGGCTCCTTCCCCCACGCCCACAGCGACGCCGCTTCCGACGCGGACGCCCTCGCCCACCGCCCTTCCCACAGCCACTCCCACGCCCGCGCCTTTCCTGAGCGTTACGGATGACTTCGGAAGGACGGTGGTGCTGCCAGCCCGCCCGCAACGGATCGTCACCCTCGCGCCCTCGGCCACGGAGATGATCTTCGCCGTGGGAGCCGGCGATCGCCTCGTGGGGCGGGATGAGCTCTCGGATTACCCGCCGGAGGCGAAGAACGTCCCCAGCATCGGCGGCACCTACCCCTCGATCAACACGGAGGCGATCGTCGCCCTGCGCCCCGATCTGATCCTGGCTCCCGGCGTCATCAGCCCGGAGCAGGTGAAGGCGCTGGAGAGCCTGGGGCTGGTGGTGTTCCACCAGCGCACGCCCAAGGACATCGAGGAGATCTTCCAGCAGATCCAGATGGTGGGGCGACTGACCGGGAACACGGAGCAGGCGGAAAAGACCATCGCGGACCTGCGGGCCCGCCTAACAGCTATTGAGGAAAAAATCCGCCAGGCCCGCACCCGCCCCAAGGTCTTCTACGAACTCGATGCCACCGATCCGGGCAAGCCGTGGACAGCCGGGCCCGGCTCCTTCATCGACCGATTGATCGCCCGGGCCGGCGGGCAGAACATCGGGGCAAGCCTCTCCAGCGAGTGGGGGCAGATCAGCCTGGAGGAACTGATCCGACAGGATCCGGACCTCATGATCCTGGGCACCGCCAATTACGGCGAGACACCGGAGAAAGTCCGCCAGCGCCCGGGATGGAACCGCCTGCGGGCGGTGCGGGAAGGGCGGATCTATCCCATCAACGCGGATCTGATCTCCCGACCCGGTCCGCGGATCGTCGACGGCCTGGAGGCGCTGGCGCGGATCATCCATCCGGAGCTGTTCCCGCAACCGGCCGGGGAGGGCCCGGTGCGGATCGCGCTGCGGCTCCCGGCGCTCGTGCGGTGATCCAGACGCATGATCCCTCCTTGGGAGGGGCTTCCGCGGGCGCGGATTCCTTCGCCTACCTTGCCGCTCAGCTCTCCTCGTCGCTCCCCGGAGGGCCCCTCCTCACCCGTCGGGTGGAGGAGAATATGTCGCTTCGCGCGCTTTCCATCGCCTCCCGGCGCTCCCGGTCCGTTCGGATCGGACTGTGGGTTGGCCTGGGGTTGCTCCTCAGCGGCAGCCTGGCCCTGGGGGTGGCCCTGGGCCCTGTTCCAGTTCCCCTGGTGGAGCTGGGTCGGATCCTCCTGAGGGAAGCCCGGGATCCAACCCTGACGGCCATCGTATGGGAGGTGCGGCTCCCCCGGGTGCTGCTCCTCGCCCTGACCGGCGCGGCGCTGGCCGGGGCCGGCGCCGCCTATCAGGGGTTGTTCCGCAACCCCCTGGCGGATCCCTATCTCATCGGGGTGGCGGCGGGGGCAAACCTGGGGGCGCTGATCGCCGTCGCCATGAACCTCTCGGCCACCGCCTTCGGGCTGCTGACGCTTCCCGTAGCCGCCTTTCTGGGGGGCCTGCTCACCGTGGGGCTGGTGATCCGCCTCGCCCGGATCGGAGGGGTGGTGCCGCTGACGGCGCTGCTGCTGGCCGGGGTCGCCGTGGGAGCCATCCTCAACGCCCTCAGCCTGGGTCTGTTGATGCTCATGGTCGGCCGGGTGGCCCCTCATCGGGCGTGGATCTGGATGCTGGGCGGCTACGCCCTGGGGGGCTGGCCGGCCCTCCGCGGCGCTTTCCCCTACGTGGTCACCGGCTTGGGCCTCCTGCTCCTCCTGGGACGCCCGCTGGATGTTCTCCAGTTTGGGGAGGAGCAGGCGCAGCAACTCGGGCTGCCGGTGGAGCGGGTGAAGCGGCTGGCCATTGGGGCTGCCACCCTCGCCACCGCCGGCGCCGTGGCCTTCACGGGGATCATCGGATTTGTCGGCCTGATCGCTCCGCACCTGGCCCGCCTGATCGTGGGACCCCGCTACCCACGGGTGCTCCCCGCCTCGATGTTGCTGGGAGCTTCCCTGCTCACTCTATCCGATCTCCTCTCCCGCACGCTCCTCCCACCCCAGGAGATCCCGCTGACGATCCTCACCGCCTTTCTGGGGGGACCCTTCTTTCTTTACCTGCTGGGTCATACCCGGCGAGGCGCCTTCTTCTGACCCCGCCGGAGCGCGAGGAAGAAACCTATCCCATGCCTCCCAAAACGGGCGTGGCGATGCTCTATTTCCCCTTATGGTGGTAGAATTTTTATGACACAGGATGGGCTCTGCTGTCCACCAGGGTTGGGATGCGGCCGGATGGACAGCGGAACGGGCGAGGAAAGCCCCCTGAGACCGAAGGAACACTCCTGCTCAGGAGGAAATGGGGTGATGCGCTGGATAGAGCCGGAATGGATCACGGTCGTGGAAGGACCGACCCCCCAGTTTCAGCCGGCCCGGGAGATCTGGGCGTTTTCGATCTATGAAGGGCCGACCACCCAGCCGGTGGCGGTCTGTCAGATGCGCACCTTCAACGGCGAGAAGATGCTGGAACGCTGCCGCCGCGCGTGGGAGGAGGGCCGGCCCGTGCAGCTCGATTTCCCCGCGCCCTCCGGAGAACGCCACTGGGCGGATGTGATCGCCGCGCGGGTGGAGCACTGGCCGGAGGGCGATGTGCTGGTCCTTTGGGTGCGCCGCCCCCGTCCGATGGAGCACCCGGAGAACGCCTGAAGGACGCCGATTCCCTCCCGGGAGGCATGGGGCGAGGGGCTGGGCGCTGGGGATGATCCGCTCCGCCTCTGCAGGGTATGGGGAGAATGGGGAGGAGCCTTCAGCGCTGCCGCGACCCCCAGGCCCTCCGGGAACAGATCCACACCGTGGAGCTCGCGATGGGTTCTTCACTCTCCATGCGGAGGGAATGTGCCCGGTGATCCAGGCCCTGGAGTCCTTTATCGAGGTCCATACCCGCCAGGTGGAGCCCCTGATCATCGCCCAGTCGGAGGCTTACTGGCGCTTCACCACAACGGGACGGAAAGAGGACGAGGAGGAATACGCGCGGCTGACCGCTGCCCTCCGCAAGGTCTACGCCGATCGCCAGGCCTTCGCGCGGTTGCGCCAGTTGATGGAAGCCGCCGGTCTCCTGAAAGATGGCGCCTTCACCCCCAACCCGGAAGTTCCCCCTCTCCTCGCCCGCCAGGCCCGCATCCTCTACGACGACTTCCGCGGCCTCCAGATCGACCTTTCGCTGATCGATGCGATCACCGAGCTCGAGAAAGAAGTAGAGGGTGCATTCAATACGTTCCGGGCGACCCTGCGCGGCCGGCCGGTCACCGATAACCAGATCCGCCAGATCCTGCGGAATTCCACCGATCTCCTGTTGCGACGGGAGGCCTGGGAGGCCAGCAAACAGATCGGCGCCCAGGTGGCCGAACGGCTGCTCCGCCTGGTTGATCTCCGCAACGAAGGGGCCCGCCAGGTCGGCTTCGATAACTTCTACACGATGAGCCTGACCCTGGCGGAACAGGACGAGGGAGAACTGTTCCGACTCCTCGATCAGCTGGATCAACGCACGCGCCCTTTGTTCGCCGCCTATAAAGCCGAGCTCGACGCAGAGCTGGCCCATCGCTTCGGAGTCGACCTGCGAGAGCTGCGGCCCTGGCATTACAGCGATCCCTTCTTCCAGGAGCCCCCAGAAGTCGGCGATGGCGTGGCCCGCTTCTTCGAGGGGCGCGATCCCGTCGCCCTCTCCCGCGCCTTTTACAGCGCCATCGGGCTGGAGATCGAAGACATCCTGGCCCGGAGCGATCTTCACGAGCGGGAAGGGAAACAGCAGCACGCCTACTGCATCCACATCGACCGGAAAGGGGACGTGCGGATCCTGGCCAATCTCCAGCCCGATGCCTACTGGGCGGAGACGATGCTCCACGAGCTCGGGCACGCGGTCTACGATAAATACATCGACCGGGACCTCCCCTTCCTGCTGCGCACGCCGGCCCATATCCTCTCCACGGAGGCCATCGCCGTGCTGATGGGGCGTCTGATCCATCACCCCGCCTGGTTGCGACGCTATCTGAATCTCGACGAAGAAACCCTTCAGGGGACGCTCCCCCAGGCCCTCCGCCGCAACCGGGCCAAGCTGCTGATCTTCACCCGCTGGGTGCTGGTGATGGCTCACTTCGAGCGCGCCCTGTATCAGAACCCCCGTCAGGACCTCAACCGCCTGTGGTGGGATCTGGTGGAGGAATTCCAGATGGTCCGCCGTCCGGAGGGGCGGGATGCGCCCGACTGGGCGGCGAAGATCCATCTCAGCGTGGCCCCAGTGTATTACCACAATTATCTGCTGGGGGAATTGGCGGCCTCCCAGCTGCTGATGACTTTGCGGGCCCGGATCGGGGAGGATGAGGCCTGGATTGCCTCCCCGGAGACCGGGCGGTTCCTGATCCAGCGATATTTCCGACCCGGGCGATCGGTGGACTGGAACACCCTCATGGTCTTCGCGACCGGATACCCCCTCTCGCCGGAGCCGTTCGCGCGGGATCTTCAGGCTTAGGGATGGTCTGAGGCGTTTGAGGCGACCACCGGTGAGGGACGTAATGGCTTCCAGGATCCCATGGCTTCCGGTGATCACAGGCCTCGGCATCGCAGGGGTCCTTCTGGCGCTGACCCTGTCCTTCCTGGCATGGCGGGAAGCGCGCTTCGCCCCTTATCTCATCCTGCGCCGCAGCGCCAGCCGCCGCGCCCGTCAGTGGTTCTGGATCGCCATGGGATTGGCCCTGGGGACTGGCATCCTGAACGGCTTCGCCCGCACCGGATTCCCGCTGCCCTTGGAGATCCCCCCGCCCGGATGGCTGTCCCCGCCCCTGACCGCCACTCCTTCCCCGATCCCTTCCCCCACCGCCACTTCACTTATCGAGATCTCACCAACCCCCGCTCGAATGCCCGGTGGGACGCCTTCCCCGACGTCCTGGCCTTCCCCATCCCCCTCGCCAACCCCGCTCCCCTATCCGCCCACCCTGCTGACGCCGATCCCCCAGGCGGTGCCCGCGCCGCCCAGCGCCCGGTTCTTCGATCTCGCCCTCACCGATGCCTGCGATGAGCGCGGGCGGCCGATCCGGATCCCTACGCCGCCGCCGACCACCTTCCCCGCCGGAACGGAGCGGATCTGCGGGCGGTTCCGGGTGGAGAACATGCCAGCGGGGGCCGCCTGGACCGCGGCCTGGTATCGGGAGGGGGAACTGGAAGATAGCACCACGCTGCTCTGGGATGGCCGTCCGAACCAGCCCGGTTACATCTATAACACCCGGCCCAACGGCTTCCCGCCTGGGCGATGGGAGGTCCGTCTTTATATCGAGGACCGCCTGCAGATCCGCTTAGCGTTCGAGGTGCGATGAAAGATCCCGCGATCCCACCGCGCAGCATGAATCGTCGCTAGGGATCGCCGCGGCAACCCCTTCCGCCTCCGCCTGAAGGCCCGGCGGGAGATCCGCTGCCATCGCCAGCCCCTTGCGCAGGACAGCCTGCACATGGTCCCCACAACAGCGCCCGGAGGGATTCCGGATATGACACTCCGTCCCCGTCCGGGCTTTCGTGTAAGCCTGGATGTCCTTGATGGAATCGCAGCAGCGCTTGACCACGATCTCATAGAGGATGGTCTGCTCATCCACGCCCTTGCAATAGCAGACGGGGACAGGAGCCTCCAGGCGCTTGATCCCCACCGGAACCTGGAGATCCTCCAGGGCGAAGTAGAGGCCTTCCCCGTTGTGGAAGTAGACGATGGGACAAGTCGGGGTCTCACAGAAATGAAAGCCCGCATCCCGGATCTTGTCGAAGTGCCAGCCCCGGATCATCCGCTCCAGGGTCCAGCGCCGGATCCGGAAGGGGAACCGCCCGCCGCAGACCGGACACATGGTTTCCGCCTGCGCGGGATCCTGAGCCGCCAGGGCGGCATAGGCCGGATCCACCGGCAACAGCCGTCCGGAAACCGTGGTGAGATACGCCATGAGAGCCTCCGCCTTTCAGAGCTTGAGGCATGTCCTTGCCGCCTATCCGCCCCTCTTTCCTTAATGCCATCCCTCGGATTCAGGGCCCCTCCGGGATCAGCTCCAGCTCGGTAGTGATGGCCACACTGTCTCGAATGGTTCGCGCGACCGGGCAGTAACGGGCATGGAAGCCATGGACACGACGGGCAGTCTCCATTTGAGAGGGAGCGATGCGCAGGCGATAGGTTACATGGATCCGCCGCAGGACCAGGACCTTGTCCTCCTTTTCGATCTCTCCCACCGCTTCGGCGATCAGCCGACCCTCCCCCGCTGGGATCCCGCGCGCTTCCAGCGCGCCGCCAAAGGTCCCGGTGAGTCAGCCCGCTGCCGCCGCGACCAGATAATCCAGGGTGGTGGCATGGGGTTCATAGGCCTGGGGATCCACGCCGTAATGCTGGGCGACTTCCGAGTGCACTCCGAAGAAGATCGGCTGGGGCTCACTGGGGAGAAAGGCCCGCCGCAAGGGGCCCTTCACGCGCTCAATCCGGACACGGGATCGATACACCACCGTCTCGCTCATGGCAGTCTTCGATCATAAAAGGATACGCCCCCAATAGTAAACCAAATAAAGCCCGGCTCCCAGCAGGAGCAGCACCCCGGCCGTCTCCACGACGGGGGCCAGGCGGCGAAGCCCCCGGGCCAGCGGACGTCCAATCAGGGCCAGGGCCAGGGAGAGGGCGACGAGCACCACCCCCATCCCCAGCCCATACAGCAGGATCAGGAGGAGCGCCTCTCCACTGCTCCGCCGGGCCAGCGAAAACCCCACCAGGGCTAAGAAGAGGGGAAGCGTGCACCCCAGGGAAGCGAGGCCATACGCCACCCCGAAGCCGAACCCGGTCCATCGGGAGGAGCGCTCCCCCGCACGAACTTCCAGAGGGATCCCGGGGAGGGGCCAGGGCCGCCCGACGAGCCGGGAGAGGGCGAGAAGGACCAGGATCCCGCCGACCCCCAGGCCCAGGAAAGGGGACCAGCGGGTGAGGGTTCTCAGGCCCATCGCCAGGGCGAACCCCGCCGCCACAAACAGACCGGTGCAGCCGGCCGCCATCGCCAGCCCCATCCTGACAGCCTCCCGCACCGAAAGACGCCCTCCCGTCCGCGCCAGGGCATAACCCACATAGGCCGGAAGCACCGCCATGCCGCATGGGTTGAGGGTGGCCATCATCCCGGTGATCACCGCATAGAAAGCCAGAGCAAGGTCCATGGAAAGACCTCCGGATCCTGGGCTCCTGCTAACGGGAGGCGGGCGGGAGGATCCGCGCCACCTGGGCTGCCAGCGTCTCATACGAAGTAGGGATCTCATCCCGGAAGACGATCCGGCCCCTCGGATCGATGATCACCGTCGTGTCCAGCCGGGTCACCCGGTAGGCCAGCGCCACGGCGTTCTCCCGATCGAAGGCCCATACATAATCCGGGCTCCCCGCCGCCTCCCGGAAGGCCATCAGGGCCTCCGGGGTGCTGGTCGGATCCACGTCCAGGGCCACGATCACGACCCGATCCCCCACGCTCTGGTGAAGGCGGGCCAGCGCTCGAGCCTCCGGAATGCACGTGCCGCACCAGTAGGCCATAAAGAAAAGCACCACCGGCTTGCCCTCGCCCAGGGCCCGGGAAAGCGTAAAAGTTCCCCCTCCCAGGGTGGGCACCGTGAAATCCGGCGCGGGAGCCTCCCCCCTGCACCCGACGAGGACCAGCCCGATCCCCAGCCCGATCCCGATCCACCGGGGCGCTTTCATGGACGCACCTCCAGGCCCTGCAATGCGAAGAGCACCGGGAGATCCTCCGCCGTGAGCTGATCCGGCTCATATTCCACGATCAGACGATCCCCTTCCAGGAGGATCCTTCGGATGCCGGGCATGCTTTCCAGCCGGGTGATCACCTCCGGGAGCGGACGCGGGGGACAGCACGGAGAGGGGATCGTCCGGAAGGACGTGTAAATCTGGCGCGCCACCCGCTCCGGAGCCGCCGTCCCCTGGGGCGCCGCCGTCGGGAGAGCCTGGCGCTCCCCTTGCTCCGGGGACGAATCGGACAAACGAGTGGCGGGAGTCGCTTCCCACCGGAGGGCGGAGGAGGAATCCGGTGGGATTTCAGACGGAACAGAGGGTCGGGCGCAGGCGGCCAGGAGCCCCATCGCCGTCAATAGGAGAACGCGCCATCGGGCTCGCCTCATCGCCGGAACCTCCTGGAGGAAGAACGGACGGAACGGCATACCCCACTGGAAGACCCTCGGCGGCCCCCCGGGTCGACCGTGGCCAGCACGAGGCCGCCCAGGAAAAGCACCCCGGAGACCGCCGCCAGGACCTCCATATGGGTGGAGAGATACGATCCCAGGGCGGTCCCAGCCAGCAGACCCAGAAGCAGAGGGGCCGTCACCGGCAGATGGCATGGACAGGTCACCAGCGCCAGCGCCAGCCCCATGCCTCGGCGAAGGTTCTCGAGCATACAAGCCCCCTTTCCGCTCAGCAGCAACCGCCTCCTCCGGACTCCCCCGAACCCCTCAGGGCGCGCCACAGCCGCTGCCAGAACCCGGGATGGGTGCGCGGATACCGCTCCGCGTGCCACGGATGGCAGAACGCCTTCCCATGGGCGAAGACCGGGGTCCCCTCAATCGGAGCCCCGCACTCCGCGCAACGAAGCGCCGTTTTTCCGATCTCCCGATCAATTCCAGCCTCCTGCTCCATCCCTGCCTCCTTTTCGCGAATCAGAGAAATACCCACAGCAAACGAAGGATCCGCTGGATTCCACGCCGATCCTCCAGCGGAATCGATCGGCCAGCGGAGGGCTGGAGCCCATCAGCTCGCCGCAGGAAGGGATCCCCGCTTCGGATTCCCGGCAGATCGCTTCGATGATCCGCTCCGCCAGCGGCCCGGGGCCCTGTTGTCGAATCTCCTGGCGGATCCACCGATCCCGCTGGATCTGGAAGGAGAAGGGCTCCCACAGGCTGTCGATCTGGAAGCCTCCCTGGATCGGTCGAAGCCGGGGAAGCGTCAGCGAGCCCAGAGGGACGATCTGCTGGAGGGCCAGGTCCTCCCGCCGGAGGATCCATCCCTCCAGGACCTCCCCCCGATCGCCGAGAGCCAGGCCCCATGTTCCCTCGGGAGCGATCGCCGTGAGGACCAGCGTCCCATCAAACGGCAGCGACCGGATGGCCCGGGCTCTGAGAGCGGGAAGAGACCAGGCCTCCAGCCTTTGGTTCCAGGCGATCCAGAGCTCCCGGCCGTCTGGAGCGAACGCGATCCCGGGAACCTCCCTCCTGCCCGGCGCGGGATCCCAACGGTAGAGGATCCCCCCCTGAGCGGGGTCGAACAGGAGGACCCGGCCTTTGAGCGTGACGCCCGCGGCAACCCGTCCATCCGGCGCGATCGCCAGTGCGATGACCGTGTCCGAAGGTTCGATGCGGAGCAGGCGCCGCTTCCCCAGCTCTGGCGAATAGACCCACACGGCATCGCCCCCCACCAGCGCCCAGCGGCCATCGGGCGTCATCGCCAGCGGAGGAGGCAGGCAACACCCAGGAGTTCCCATCCGGATGTGAGCCCGCACTCGCCCGGAACGCCCCTCCACCGCCAGGGCATCGATGATGCCGTCCCGCTGAAACGCCAGCCAGATCCACCTCCCCTGGGGAGCTACGATGGCCGAGGCCAGCGCCGGGCGGAAAATCAGGGTCCACCCATCCGGCCCCGGTGCCAGCCAGAAGGATGAAAGCGGGCTTTGGGAAGGGATGGCCAGCACCAGAGCGAGGACGGGGATAGGGATCGAAGATCGGGCCCGGGTACGGCGACGCAACAACCGATCCCTCCCTCCCATCGCAGATAGGGCATGATCCGCTGCGCCAGCCGGAAGGCCTCTGGAAGCGAGAACAACGCCAGGACCGGATCCCAGGGACCGCCGGGCTGGAACAGGCGCGGCGAGGCGAGAAAAACCGTTCGCTGGCAGAACGCCGCCCGGATGCCCGCTCCAGGCCCGGGGGCTGCCAGGACCAGGACGGCTTCCACCGGCTCGATCGCCCGGATCCCCGCGGGGGAGATCGTAAAACGGATGGGCTGTCCGGTCCGCGCGCACGAGGCCTCCACCCGGGCCTCCCGCTGCAGGCAGAGCGGGAAGAGCAGGGTGTCCAGCGCGCACCAAGTCCATAGGGACCGTCCCTCCCACTCCAGGCGGAACGGCGTAGGGCGGAGGGTAAGGCCCCAGCCGATCAGCCGCCTGGCCTCATCCCATTCGACCGCCGGGTCCTCCTCCAGGGCCGCGCGGACGGTCTTTACGGGCCATCCGACCGCCTCCGCCAGGCGCTCCAGCGGGACCGGCTCCCCGCGGGCGAGCAGCTGCAACGCCGCCTCAAACAGCGGCCCGCGGTCCAGGGCCCAGCCACGACCGCTCAGCTCCATCATCAGCCGATGGGCCAGATGCTCCAGATCCGGGGTTCCTGTCATCTTGCCCGCCTATCCCGCGCAGCAGCTCAGCCGGGCCACATCCCGCGTGAACGATTGGGCCGCCAGCCGCAGGCCCTCCGACCAGGTGAGATACGGGAAGAGGGTGCGACCGAGGTCGTGGACCGTGTATCCCGCCTGGAGGGCGATCAGGCCGGCGGCGATGGCCTCCCCGGCCTGGGGCATCACGAGATGGACGCCCAGCAGCCGATCGGTGGCTGCATCCGCTATCAGCTTGATCACCCCATGGGTCTCGAAGGCGATGCGCGCTCGCGGCACCGCGTCCAGCGAGAGCAGGATGGCCTTGGGAGTCTGCCCCTGTTCCCTCGCCTGTGCCTCCGTCCATCCGACGGAGGCGACCTCCGGATCCGTGAATGTCAACCGGGGGACAGCGCTCAGATCCAGCATCCGGTGGTTGCCCAGCAGGGCGTTCTCCGCCGCTACCGTCCCGCTGGCCGCGGCGACATAGACGAACATGGGCAGGTCCGCGCAGTCGCCGGCGGCGTAGATCGAAGGATTCGAGGTTTGCATATAGGGGTTGATCCGGATCTCCCCCCTCGGCCCCACCGCCACCCCGACTGCCTCTAGCCCCAGATCCTGGGTGTTCGGGCGGCGGCCGGTGGCCATCAACAGCTGCTCCGCGGAGACGATGCGGGTTTCCCCGTCTTTCTCGAAAGACACCTCATAGCGGCCGTAGGAGCGAGCCACCCGGATGATCTTCACGCCGGTGTGGAAGACCATGCCCTCGTCCTCCAGAGCCCGTTGCAAGGCCGCGCTGATCTCCGGCTCCTCGAAGGGGACGATGCGGGGCAGGGCCTCCAGGACCGTGACCGCCACGCCGGCCCGGGCGAAGACCTGGGCCAGCTCCAGGCCCACCGCGTTGGCGCCGACCACGATCAGGGAGCGGGGCAGCTCCCGCAGGGAAAGGGCCTCAGTACTGGTGAGATACCCGGCCTCCGCCAGCCCGGGGATCGGCGGGACCCACGGCCGGGCACCGGTGGCCAGAATCACCCGCCCCGGCGCATAGGTCGTGCCGTTCACCACCACCGCCCCGCCCTCGGCCAGGCGAGCGCGGCCCCGGATCAGGGTGATCTGGGGATAGGCAGCCAGGACCTCCTCATATTTCTCCCGGCGCATGTCCGCGACGAGGGCCTCTTTCTGTGCGATCAGCTCTGCCCAGTTCAGGGCCCCCCGGGCGGTGGCCAACCCCCGGAAGCCATGGGCGCCCGCCCGATGGTAGACCTCCAGGGCGCGGATCAAGAACTTCGACGGAACGCAGCCCACGTTCACGCAGGTCCCACCCAGAGTCCCTGCCTCGACGAGGGCCACGCGGGCGCCCAGCTCGGCGGCGCGGATGGCCGCGGCGAAGGCGGCCGATCCCCCGCCGATGATCATCAGATCGAAGCGATGATCCCCGGCCGGCGGGGGAGGGAGGTCCATGGGCTCGGACTGCCGCACACGGGCCCGATAACCGGCGCGAGCCACCGCCTCCTCGATGGCGGAAGCGGGAACCTCTCCCTTCGCGATGGCCTCCGCTTCCCCGGAGGACCAGTGGGGGACATGGGCGGAAAGCACCCCCGGCACGGATCGCAGCACCCGCTCCACGTGCCGGGCGCAATCGTCGCAAGTCATCCCCTGCACCTCCAGATTCAGACGAACCGGCATATGAACCCCCTCGCTTTTATCCCCCTCCCGGGGATGGGGACTGTAGCCATGATAATCCGATGGGGCGGGAATGTCAAATCCGGGGATGGATCTTCGTAGGCCGGCTGCGCGGCGTGTTACCATGTAAGGCATCCAGACTGGCAAAGCGTGCCCTCCCATGGATCCCCGATGGCGAACCGTGATCCAGCGCGTCGGCGGCTGGCTGATCCCGCTGGGAGTCTGGTTCCTGTGGCTCCACCAGGCCTGGCCCGCCCGCGGGTTCTTCCGGAGCGCACCGGCGGGAGAGGACACCCTGGAGGTGATGTGGGCCCTCGCCTGGTATCGGCGGGCGCTCTTCGAGCAGCATATGTCCCCGCTCTTCCACCCGCTGGCCTTCGCCCCGCAGGGCTGGCATGTGGCCAAGCTGCACCATGGCCCCTTCCTGATCGGCCTGATGCTCCCCTGGGCGCTGCTCGGCGGGGATGCCTTCGCAGTCCATCTGTTCGGATGGCTGGCCTACTCCCTGGCCTTCCTCGGCGCTTTCCGCCTTGCCCACCGGTTCGCCCGGGATCGCTGGCTGGCCACGGCGGCCGGGATCGCTTACGCCATGTTCCACGGAAGCCACGCGGCCATGCGGATCTACGGGGATTACCTGCCGGTCGCGTGGGGGGCGGGTGGCCTGGCCCTGATGGCCTGGGCCCTGGAGCGCGCCCGGGAGGGCGGATGGAAGCCTCGCTTCCTGGGGCGGGCGGGGCTCCTCTGGGGGCTGGGGATCGCCGGCAACCCTTACCTTGTGCTCCTGGGCGGGGTGCTGGCCCTGATTTACGCCTGGAAAGCATGGCGGCATGGATATCTCCGGCGCTTCCTGGTTTATGGGCTCGGGACCGCGGTGGTCATCGGCGGCCCATGGCTGGGTCTCTGGGTCCGTGCCATTCAGCAGGATCAGATGCTGGGTCAGACCCTGGAAACCGCGCGGGGCAACGGATATCCGTGGGTGGACGTCCTGGTCTGGAACCCGTATCATCCGTGGGAGCCCGAACCCTCATCCCGGCCCGATCGTCCGATCCTCACCCTGGGCCTTCTGCCGGCGGGAAGCAGCCTGATCGGCCTGGGGTGGAGCTGGCTCGCCCGCCGGCGGCTGCGGAGTCACGGGCTGCTGCGGGCGGCGGCTATGGGGGCGCTGCTGGCCACCGGGATCGTCCTCCGGGCTGACGCGCCGCTCTCGATCCCTGCGATCCCTGGGGTGCGAGATGTCTATGAGGGGATCTGGCGGATCGGCCATGTCCGGAAGCCGGAGCTCTTCCGGGAGCCGGCCCTGCCCGAGGACTGGGCGCATCAGGCCCTCACCCCTTTGCTGCTGCTATGGGCCGTGGTGCCGTTCTACGAGGCCGCGGGGACGGTGTGGCGGTTCATCGCCCTCACCGCCCTGGGGCTGTTCACAGGCGGCGCGGAGGCCTGGTCGCGGATCGCCTCCCGAGGGCTCCGGCGAGGGCTGGCGGCCCTCTGGCTCCTGGAGGCCCTCATGCGGCCGATCCCTATCCTCCCGTGGCCCTATGTGCCCCATCCCGCCTTCGAGTGGCTGCGGCAGAACCCGGAGCCCGGGGCGGTGATCGATGCCTTCGCCGATTACACGCCGGGGCTGCATCTCTCACGGGTGGCCGTTATGGCCACAGAATATCACCGGCGTCCAACGATGTCGGGCTTTCCCCCGTTCCATCCCCGCTGGATCGAAGCGTTGCAGCGGGGACGCGGGTTGCTGTTCCGGCACCGACCGGACGGGCTGGGCCGGCACGGCTTCCGCTTCCTGGTGGTTCATCATCCCCCACCAGACTGGCGGAAGTGGGGCTGGCCCTTCCCGCTCATCGGATGCTTCGATCCGCCGCCGGTCCCATCGCCCTGGGACTATCCGATCTGCATCTTCCGCATTCCGGATCGCGGGGAGCCGGAGATCACCAACCTCCTGTTGCTCGACGGATGGTCGGGGCCGGAGGCATGGGGGCTCTGGGCCGAGGGGACGGAAGCGCGGGCGCTGTATCTAACGGAGAGGGGAGGAGAGCCAGCCACACTGGAGGTGGTGGCGTTCCCGCTGTGCCGGGCGGGGGAGGTCCAGCGGATGGAAGCGTTCTTCAACGGACGGCGGCTGGGGGAGGAACGGTTCCCCGACTGCGGCGAGCGACAGATCCGCTGGGAGATCCCAGCGGAGGCGATCCGGCGGGGCGTGCACGAGGTGCGGTTCCGATTCGCCTACGCGGTGCCCCCATCTACGGGAGATACGCGCGCGCTGTCGGTGGGCTTCCGCCGGATCTGGGTGGTTCGGTGATCCCCCGGAAAGGGGGAAGGCGGGTCGGCCGCAGCAGGCGTTAGGCGACTTCTGGCATGGGCAACCTTCCACACGTGCTTCCAGCAGACATCATCTATGGCTTAGACTCCAGCGCCATTAATGCTCGCTTTGCCTCCTCCGGCAATTCCACAGGCACAAACATAGATGCCGGATAGAGATAGCCATCCGGCTCCGATCGATCCTCATCCACGATGCGAATCATCCCGTGCGCCTCCGCATCGGGATCCGGCAGCTTACGATACACTTTGCCGACGATCAGACTGGCCGGATTGCTCTCATTGTTGATGCAGATTACAAATTCGCTCATCCCAAAGTCCTCTTGATCAGGACTTACGCACTTGCTGATGTGGCACGGGCTGCCAAGCCTGCATCATTCTCCTTTTGGCGTGGGGCAACTGCTCGCAGTTGCCCCACGCCACTTAAGTCATGATCTTGCACTCCTTCCTAAGACCACTGGGATTATGCCGACCCGGCTGGCACGGGAATGCCCTCTGGATCGGGATAGAAGACACGACGGGCGCGCCCTTCCAGGGCATCCAGGACGTCGCCCATGGTGTCCGCCAGGGCGATCGGGCGACCCAGCGCGCGGGCGATGTCCAGGGGCGTGCGGTCATCGAGGGAGACCCCTGCTGGATGATCGAACATGATGCGGGGGAGGATCACCAGATCTCCAAGCGGCCGGGCAGCGAGCTGGGTGATGATGTCCTCCGCCATCAGCAGGCCCGCCACCGTGATCGTTTCCCCCAACCGCGTGTTCACAATCGGGATCACGTCCAGGGCCGCCCCGGTGCAGGCGTTGAAATCCCTGGCGGCCCAGGCCAGAACCGGCGCAAACAGGGTGCCAGTCGCCAGGGTCGCCCGACGTCCGGCAAGGCCCTCGATCTTCCGCCGGCGCAGGATCCGTTTCACCCGCCGGTAGTCCTCCAGGAAATCCCGCACCATCCCCAGGCCGTTCTCCTGAAGCCGGAGCCCATCGTAAGCCGCCTTCGAGGGAACCGGCCGCCCGGTGAGGAGATACCATTCGTCCGTGGCGTAGACGAAGCGAACCCCCAGGCGACGGCGGAAAATCCGCTGCCAGGCATGCACCGCTTGCAGCACCTGACGGGCTTCTTCCACCGTGTGGGGACGCACGCCGTAACGCTGGAAGCGGGTCACCCCCACAGGGACCACGCTGACGGAGCGCACCTGGGGCCAGAGGGTCGCCAGATCAAATACGCTGCGCTCCAGATGTTCCCCATCGTTGAGGCCCGGCGTGACCACGATCTGGGTGTGCATTTCGATGCCGTGATCCGCCAGCCAGCGCAGCTGGGCCATGATGTCGGGGGCGCGGGGATTCCGTAACACCCGCCGCCGGACCTCCGGATCCGTGGCATGGACAGAGATATAAAGAGGGGACAGGCGCTGCTCCACGATGCGCCGCCAGTCGCGGGCCGTGAGATTGGTGAGCGTGACGAAGTGCCCATACAGGAAGGAGTAGCGATAATCATCGTCCTTGATGTAAAGGGTGCGGCGCATTCCCTTCGGCGTCTGGAGCACGAAACAGAAGGTGCAGAGGTTGTTGCACCGCCGGATGTCGATGTCAAAGGTCGGATGCGCAAAGGTTAGCCCCAGGGGCTCTCCCTCCGCCCGGGGCCCGCTGAGGACATGTCGCCTCCCCTCCCGCAGGATCTCGACGGCGACGAAATCCTCCGCGGCGTAGAAGTGAACATCGATCACATCTTCCACGGGGCGCCCGTTGACACGCAGCAAAAGATCCCCCGCCTGGATCCCGACGCGAGCGCCCCAGCTGTCGGGGTCCACATGAACGATCCAACCGGCCGGCTCCTGCGCCCGGGGCCGGTCCGGGATGCAGAACTCCGGCGGGACGAATAAGGCGGAAGACATGCGGCGGCCTTTCCTCAACGTAGATTCAAATCGGCATCACCGCCGATGGCGCGAGATAGGCGAAATCGAACCGGACGGGATCCCCTGGTTCCCGGCCCGGGATCGGCATCAGCCGAGCGGTGAGGGGCTTCCCCAGACGAACACTGAGCGCGCGCAGGTCCTCCAGCACTCGCGCCAGCTTCTCCTCCGGAACGGATCCGGGTAAGGGAAGGGTATCCAGCCCGGTCCCGCACACCGTGGAATAAAGCAGCAGATCCCTGAGCTGGAAACGGTGCTCCGCCGCCCGCTGGGCCAGGATCGCATCCTCGAGAACCGGTAGCATGATCCCACAGAAACCGGTCCGGGGGAAATCCGCCCCCTGCACCGCTGCCGCCAACCCGGCCACGGCCGTCAGGGTCCCGCTCTCGCCGAAAGGAACGCCGCTGAGGAGCTCGATGGCGGCCCCGATGCTGCGCTCCGGCTCCGGAAAAGGGGCCAGGGAGAAATCGATCCCCGCGAAGCGGGCGGAGAAAGCGGCGGCAACGGGGCGGAGGAGATGGGCCAGATGGCGGCCGCTCGCTTCCACCTGAGCCTGCAGCATGGCCTGGGCCGCCCCCGGATCCCGGGCGGCGCGGGCGGTTTCCACGGCCAGATCCGCCGCCTCGGTCGCCAGGGCGATGGCCAACGGCCCGCCGTCGTGATAAGCCGCCGGGAAGAACGGGCACAGGGGAGGGACGCCCGCCAGCGCGGCGAACCGGAGGTTGGCGAACCCATCGGGAGCCACCGCGGCGTTCTCCCGAATGATCCGCGCCGCCACCCATACGGCATCGCGATCCGCCAGCCGGATGGCGGCAAAGGTCCGCTCCGTCTCGGCAAACAGGCGAGGGATCTCCAACGCCAGCGACCCCAGGGGGCCCAGGCTCAGGTAATCGAACCCGGCCTCCCGCGCCATCGCCTCCCACTCCCGGGCCTG
This sequence comes from Thermoflexus sp., assembly GCF_034432235.1. Classification (NCBI taxonomy): domain Bacteria; kingdom Bacillati; phylum Chloroflexota; class Thermoflexia; order Thermoflexales; family Thermoflexaceae; genus Thermoflexus; species Thermoflexus sp. Next base: position 35,915 of record NZ_DAOUCJ010000005.1, read on the forward strand.
ACGGAGAAAATCCGCCGCTTTCATGGAATCCTCCAGGGGCGGCAACGCCAGGCGCATCGTCTGGACTTCGTAACCGGCGCGGGTGAGGGCCTCGCGCGCGGCCTGCGCCAGGGCTCCCGCCCGCGCCAGCTCCCGCGGGTCCCACGCAATGAAAACCGTCACGGCGCGGATGCGCATGGATCCCTCGCTCCCGGGGGATGTGCCCGCCACGCTTCATTTTGCGCTTCCTTCCCATCTCCTTCAAACTTCAAACCGGATAGGGCCTGTACGGTGGGTCTCAATGGGGGCCGGAGGCGGAGGGTGTTCATGACCCGGGTTGTTCCCATGGATCCCCAGCATCCCGATCCGGAGGTCATCGCCCGGGCGGCGGAGATCCTGCGGCGGGGGGGACTGGTGGCTTTTCCCACCGAGACCGTCTACGGGCTGGGCGCAAACGGCCTGGACCCGAATGCCCTTGCGCGTCTGTTTGAGGCCAAAGGACGGCCGGCCACGGACCCGGTGATCCTGCACATCGCCGATCTGGATGCGTTGCCCCTGCTGGCGCGGGAAATCCCCCCGGCGGCATGGACCCTGGCCCGGCGCTTCTGGCCGGGCCCGCTGACCATGGTCCTGCCAAAGCAACCCGTGGTTCCCGATCTCGCCACCGCGGGGCTGCCGACCGTGGCGATCCGGATGCCGGCCCATCCGGTCGCCCTGGCCCTGATCCGCGCCGCGGGAGTGCCCATTGCCGCGCCCAGCGCCAACCGGTTCGGCCACACCAGCCCGACCACCGCCCCGCATGTGCTGGAGGATCTGGAAGGACGGATCGACATGATCCTGGATGCCGGGCCTGCTCCCATCGGGGTGGAATCCACGGTCGTCGATCTCACCCGACCCGTTCCCACCATCCTGCGGCCGGGAGGGCTTCCCCGGGAGGACCTGGAGGAAACCCTCGGGCCGGTGGCGGTGTTCGATCGCTCTCTGACGGGCCCGGCGCCGGCCCCCGGGATGCTGCCCAAGCACTATGCCCCCCGAGCCGAGATGGTGGTTCTAATCGGGCCGGGGGACTGGATCCGCCTGCGCCTCCGAGAGCTGGCCACCCGGTATCTCCAGGAGGGCTATCGGGTGGGTTTGCTGATCGCGGAAGAGGATCGGCCGGCGGTGGCGGACCTGCCGGCGGAGATCGCGACGCTGGGATCGGAGCGGGATCTGGCAGGGATCGCCCGGCGGCTGTATCCCGCCATGCGGGATCTGGACGCCCGGGGGCTGGATCTGATCCTCGCACGGGATTTCGGAACCCAGGGACTGGGCCTGGCCATCCGGGATCGGCTGGTCCGCGCCGCCGGGGGGCGGGTGATGCGCGCGGAAGATTCGCCGTAAGGCCTGCCGCGGCCGGTTTTCCCCAGGGACGCTGGGGCCAGACCTGCCCCTGGCCCCGAAAGCCCTTCGGAAGAGGCCAGCGGCGTCAACTCCTTCCGATGGAACCCGCGCCGGGATGTGGCATATCGGCTGCTGTGGATTCCCGAAATCCCGGTCCGTTTACTTCCGGACCTTTCAGGTGGTGGAGGTCCAGCAGACCTTTTACGACCCACCTCAGCCGAGGACCCTCCGACGCTGGCGGGAGGAGGCGGGCCCTGATTTCATCTTCACGATGAAGGCCTGGCAGCTCATCACCCACCCGGCCAGCAGCCCCACCTATCGTCGGCTCCGACGCCCCCTGGCTCCGGAAGAGCGCCCGATGGCCGGCCTGTTCCAGGCGACCCCGGTGGTCGAGCGGGGATGGGCCGCCACCATCGAGGCCGCCGAGGCGCTAATGGCGGCGGTGGTGGTGCTCCAGTGCCCGCCCTCCTTCAGGCCCACACCGGAGCATCTCCGAAATCTCGAAGCGTTTCTGGAGCGCATGGGGGAGGTTCCCTTTCGGATCGCCTGGGAACCCCGAGGGGATTGGCCGGACCCGGTGATCCGACGGATCTGCGAACGCTACGGACTGATCCACGCGGTGGATCCCTTCGCCCGTCCTCCCGTCACCCGCGAGATCGCCTATTTTCGCCTCCACGGGCGGACCGGATACGCCTACCGTTACACGGATGCGGATCTGGAGGAGCTCTGGAACCGATGTCAGGGATTCCGCGAGGTCTTCGTGCTGTTCAATAACGTGTCCATGTGGGAGGATGCGCTGCGGTTCCGACAGCTGGTGGAGAGGTAAAGAGGTAAAATAGAGATGAGCGGCTGGATCTCCCGTGAGGACTTCGGGGGCCATCCCGCCTCCTGGATCCGGTCAAAGAATTTCGCGGATGGGGCGAGATCGCGCCCTGCTTTCCCCTTGGCCTGCTGGGTCGCAGGGAGGAGGGAAAACGGTTTGGGAGGTGGTCATGCTGAGCGAACGGGATCTGCGCGAATTGGCCGCGCTGGAAAGCCCCCAAGCTCCGATCCTCAGCCTCTACCTCGATGTGGATCCCCGCCGCCAAACCAAGGATCATTATCGATTGAACCTACGCCATCTGCTGGAGCGTGTGGAAGATCAGATCCCCCGGGCGGATCGCGAGGCGGTCCAGCGCTTCGTGGAGCTGGAATATGACGGGTCCGGGCGGGGGCTGGCCATCTTCTCCTCCCATGGCCTGGGGCTCTGGCGGGTGTTCTCGCTGGCCGTGCCCACCCCGAACCTCGTCTTCGCTGGCCGGAAGCCTTACGTCTTCCCCCTGGCCAAGTTGTGGGATGCTTACGGGCGCTTTCTGGTCGCGCTGGTCGATAAGACCCGGGTCCGCCTGCTGTTTTACCAGATGGGGGAGCTGCAGGAGACGCTGGAACTGCGCGGGGAGCCCATCAAGCGCCACAAACAGGGGGGGTGGGGCGCCGAGAAACTTCAGCGCCACGAAGATGAAGTCGCCTACCGCAACCTGAAAGAGGCCGCTGAGCTAACGGTGAGCTTCTGCGAACGGCATCAGCCCCGCTACCTGCTCCTCGGCGGCGCCGACCCCACCGTTGTCGAGTTCCAGGAGCTCCTCCCTCGCCCCTGGGGCGATCGGATCGCGGGGACGATCCCGGGGGATCGCATGTCGGATGAGGGGGAGATCCTGGAGGCGGCCCTGCGGATCCTCCAGCAGGTCGAGCGCCGCCGGGAGTTCGCGCTGGTGGACGCGGCGATCACGGCGGCAGCCAAGGGCGGCAACGGTGTGATCAACCTGGAAGATACCCTGCGGGCCGCGGCGGAAGGGCGGGTGCAGGTGCTGCTGGTGGCGGACGGCTTCCATGCCCCCGCCTACCGGTGCGCCGGCTGCGGCTTTCTGACCACTGTGCCTCGCACGGCCTGCCCGTTCTGCGGCGCGGCCTTCGAAACTCTGCCCGACGCCGTGGACTGGATGATCGCGGCCGTGCTGGAGAACGGCGGCCAGGTGGAGATCATCGAGGGCCACCCCCGGCTCCAGGAATTGGGGACGGCCGCCCTGTTGCGGTATTGAGGGGAACGCCAGACCAGGGCCCCGGGGCGTTCCGCTACAGGACAGGCGGGATATCCTCCCGGCTTCCCAGCAGCAGCCAGGCGCCGAGGAGGATGACGAAGGCGAACAATGTGAGCATCCCGGTCAGCAGAAGGGCCGCCCCCAGATCGCGCTCCATCGCGGTCAGGATGGCGAGGGGCATGGTCTGGGTGCGCCCTGGCATGTTCCCGGCGAACAGGTAGGTGGCCCCGAACTCCCCCACCGCTCGGGCCCAGCAGAGCAGCAACCCGGAGAACAGCCCCGGAAAGGCCAGGGGCAACGTCACATGCCGCAGGATCTGCAGGGCAGAGGCCCCGTCGACGGCAGCAGCCTCCTCCAGCTCCCGCGGCACCATCATGAACCCCAGGCGCGCCCCCCGGATGTAGAAAGGAGCCGAGATGAACAGCTGAGCGACCACCACCCCGGCCGGGGTGAACGGAAGCGTGATCCCCATCCCTTCCAGGAGCGGGCCCAGCGCCCCCCTCCGCCCGAAGGTCAGCAGCAGCAACACCCCGGCTGCCGTCGGCGGGATGACCACCGGCAGCTCCACCAGACCTTCCAGGAAGGCTTTGCCCGGGAACCGCCGTCGGGCCAGCAGATACGCCAGCGGGGTCCCCGCCCCGATGGCGAGCAGCGTGCTCCCCGCGCTGGTCTTCGCCGTGAGAACCAGGGCCTGGCGGACCAGATCGGAGGCGGCGGCGGGCCAGGGAGACTCCCGGAGGAGATAAAGCGCCATGATCAGCAGGGGGCTGCTCAGGAACAGCGCCAGAGGAAGGCTTCCCGCCCACCACCAGAAAGCGGAGGCCGCGCGGATCCCCGGCCTCCCCACACCAGGGCGCACAAACGGGATACGATGAGGCCACACCATCGCCGCCTCTCCGGGTTGGATTCGCCTACGGAGGACCAAATCCCCAGCGCCGCATGATCTCCTGGCCTTGAGGGGAGCGCAGCAGCTCCACGAAAAGACGTCCGGCCTCCGGATGAGGCGCCCCCTTCAAGAGGGCGATCGGATAGCGGGCGATCACGTTCAGCGCATCCGGGATCTCCACCACCTGCACCTTCTCCCGATAGGCCGACGTGACATCGGTGCGGTAAACGAAGGCCGCGTCCGCCTCCCCCAGGGCCACGCGGGAGAGGGCGGCTTTGACATTGGGTTCCGCGGAGGCCACGTTCCGAAGCACCCGCTCGGCGAAATCCACCCCGTAAGCCGGATCCTTAGAGGCGCGGGCCAGCACCTCCCGAGCATAGGCCCCGATAGGGACCTCCGGACCCGGCATGGCCAGACGGAGACCAGGACGCGCCAGGTCCACGAGGGCGGTGACGCGACCGGGATTGGAGGCCGGCGTCACGATCACCAGGCGGTTGGTGGCGAAGATCCATGGGCCCTCCGCCACCCGGCCGGCCTGTTTCACTTCTTCCATGTTCTTCTCATCGGCCGAAGCGAAAAGATCCGCGGGGGCGCCCTGCAGGATCTGGGTTCTCAGCGCAGAGGAGGCGCCGAAGTTGAACGTAACCTTCGTCCCGGGGTGCTGCTGCTGGAAAAGCGCGGCCAGTTCCTGGAAAGGATCCGTCAGGGAGGCGGCCGCGAACACGATCAGCTCCCCTTCCGGCGAGGGAGTGCCCGCCGGAGAAGGGAGGATGCCCTTCCCCGCGCATGCTCCCAGGATCCACACAACCAGCAGAGCCATTCCAGGGCGGCGCATATTTACCTCCTCCTGGAGTGTGGGGATAAGCGGCTCAGATGGGCCACCAGGGTGCCGGCAGGGCGCGGATCAAAGCCGCCGATGACCTCCAGCTCCTCCCGAAAGCGGCGGCTGCTCAACACCTCCAGAAAAGCCTCCACCTCGGGAGTCCCCAGCAGCTCCTCCGGGATGACCAGATCGTAACGGGATTCCGCCAGGGGAAGGAACGCCAGGCCAAAGGCGCGGGCGACCGGAAGCACCCCAGGCCCGGCGTCGGCCAGGCGGGCGGCCAGGGCCGCGGCCACCGTTAGATGATCCCGGGCCTGCCATCGCAACCCGGGGAGGGCGGAGGCCGGGATGCCTTCCCGGCGAAGCTGCCACACCAGCACCCGCTGGCTGCCCGCGCCTCCTTCCCGCCCGATGATCCGCAGGTCCGGCCGGGTCAGATCCTGTAGACGCCGGATCCGCCCAGGGTTTCCCGGAGGCAGCATCACCCCTTCGACCCAGCGGGCCATCGCGAAAACCGCCACCGGACGCCCGGCCAGCGCCCGACGGACCGCTGGGAGATTGTCCTCCCCGCGCACCGGATCCCAGAGATGGGTGCCGGCGATGTGGAGCTCCCCCCGGGCCAGGGCCTGCAAGGCAGACCGGCTGTTCATCGGGATCCAGCGCACTCGATACTCCGGGAAACACGCTTCCAGGTGGGCGGCCAGCAGGGCCAGGGCCGGATTGCATCCCCCAATGAGCAGCGTCCGTTCCAACATCGAGGAGGAGATCGGGAGGGCGATCCGAACCTGGCCGGGTCGCCCGCCTTCCACCACCCGGCCATCCGCCGCGATATGGAAACCCCACATCTCGTGCAACGGCCAGGCGATCCAGCGCCCGCCCACCCGGCCGAGGCACACCCGAAGCGCGCCCGGTTGGATCAGACCTGCCCGGAGAGGCCACTCTGCTTCCAGCAACGGAGGGGGAGCCCGGACAGGGAACAGATCTTCCACACGGCAGGAGAGAACCTGCGCCAAACGAAGCGCCACCGCCACATTGGGGAGATACCGGCCCGCCTCGATGGCGCTGAGGGCCTGCCGGCTTAACCCTGACCGTCGGGCCAGCTCGGCCTGGCTCAACCCGCGCTGCTGCCGGATCTCCCGCACCCGGCTCTCCCATCCCTCCAGCTCCACCCGTCGTCCCATCGCCTCCCCCACCGGAACGAACCACGAATTCAGCGACATTGTATATGATTTGCGACATAAGATCAAATATCATTAACAAGAGGCGGGGATGGGTGGAGAGCACATCAGCCCGGCCCTCTCGCCCTGAGATCCTTCTTCGCTGCGATGGATGAGCGGCAGATGGATTACAATAAGGGGTTGGCCCCGGAAGGCTGGGAGGAACGGTGGGACAGCCCTCCGGGGGCGGATTGGAATCTGCAACGGGAGGAACACGGTGAAGTCCGTGGCGTCGACCGCTTCCCGCCCGGCTTCCGGCGGGCGGTATTATCGGCTCTTCATCGCCGTCCTGCTGGCCTCCACGCTGCTTTCCACCTGGCTAGGGATCGCGGTGGTGATGGCCGCGCGCGCCCAGCGCTGGCGGGCGATGGCCGGCGGGGGAGGATCTGGAGGTGGTCCCCTGGGCCTGCCGCCCATCTCGGAGGTGGGGCGGATGCTCAACCCGATCGAGTGGCTCAACCCGGCGCCCGCATGGCCCGTCCCCGGCCGGCTGAATCTCCTGGTGCTGGGGGTGGATCGCCGGCCCGATGAGCAGGACATCCCGGTCCGTTCCGACGGGATCATGCTCATCGGCCTGGATCCCATCAGCAACACGATCTCGGTGCTCTCCATCCCCCGGGATCTCTACGTGCCCATCCCGGGGTTGGAGGAGCGCGGGATCTCCCAGAGCCGGATCAACACGGCGTGCTTCTACGGCGACTATTACCATCTCGGCGGATGCGGGGAGCTGGCCAAGCGGACAGTGGCCTACAACTTCGGCGTCCCGGTGCACCGCTATATCATCCTGGATTTCAACGGCTTCAAGCGGATCATCGACCTGGTGGGCGGGATCGATGTGGACGTCCCCCGCACCATCGTGGACAACGCCTACCCCACCGATGACTACCGCACGGAGCGCCTGGTGATCCCGGCCGGGCGTCTCCATATGGATGGGGAGCTGGCGTTAAAGTATGTGCGGACCCGGCATGCGGACAGCGATTTCGGGCGGCTGAAGCGACAGCAACAGGTGCTGATGGCCCTGCGAGCGAAGGTCCTCTCCCTTCAGGCCCTGCCCCAGATCCCGGAGATCCTCCGGACCCTGGGGGACTCGGTGCAAACGGATCTCACCCTCCCGGAGATGCTGGCCATCGCCCAGTTCGCTCGCGGGGTGCCGGAGGAGCGCATCCGCCTGCTTGCCGTGGAGCCCTCCATGGTCCGCCCCTGGCAGACCCCCAATGGGGCCGCCGTTCTGATCCCCAACCGGCAAGCGCTGGCGACGCTGATCGAGGCGTTTAACTGGGAACGATAACGCGCCCGGACCGGCAACGGTTCAAACTCGGGAGAGGTATACGTCATGCCGATAGCCCGGCGGATGAAGGGAGAGCTCTCGGAAGCGGATCTGCTCGACGCGTTGCGGCGGGGAGACCGTCAGGCGTTCGCAGCGGCGATCGATCGGTGCGGAGACGTGATCTATCACGTCGCGTACCGGCTGCTGGGCAGCCGGGAGGAAGCGGAGGATGTCCTTCAGGAGACGTTCCTCCAGGCTTTCCAGCATCTCAAGGACTTCCGCGGGGAAGCCCGGCTGTGCACCTGGCTCTACCGGATCGCCTATAACCTGGCCCTGATGCGACTGCGCCGGAAGGAGCCCGAAACGATCTCCATCGATCAGCCTATCCTCCTGGAGGACGATGAGGAAATCCCCCGGGAGCTCTTTGACTGGTGCTGCCTGCCCGAGGAGGAGCTGCTCCGCGCGGAGCTCCGATCCGTGCTGGATGAAGCCATCCACAGCCTGCCGGCGAGCCTGCGGACCGTGTTTCTGCTGCGAGATGTGGAGGGCCTGTCGACCGAAGAGGTAGCTCAGATCTTGGGGATTTCCACTGATGCGGTGAAGGCCCGCCTGCACCGCGCCCGCCTGCAGCTGCGCGAACGGCTTTCGCGATATTTCGCCGAAGAGTTAACAGGGAGGTAACCCGGGATGCCCCTATCGAAACGCTGCGAGGAATGGCTGGGCCAGATCTACCTCTACCTGGACGGGGAGCTTGCCGAGCATCTCTGCCGGGAGCTGGAGCAACACCTGAGGGAATGCCCGGATTGCCATGTGGTTTTCAACACGACGCAGCGAACTATCGAGCTCTACCGTCGGTATGGTCGGATCCCGATGCCGGGGGAAGCCCGGGAGCGCCTGTTCCGAACGCTGGGGCTGGAGGACCTGCTTCGGCAGGCATCCGGATCCGGGGGATCGGAACGCGGTGTTAACGAAATGTTCACATAGCTCGCTTAAACTATAAGGTGGCTGCGCCCATCGACGAATCCCGGGCCGGCCAGGGGGGTGAGAGCGATGCGGCGGCTGGATCTCTGGCGCACGCAGGCGGAGGCGCGGATCCCGCACCTCCTCGCGGGCCCGGAGGGCCTCCAGCTCGTCGCGCGCCCGCTCGACCTCCTGGCCCGGTGGGGGGAGGTGATCCGCGCCCCGCCCCTCCGGCATGAAACGGAACCCGAACGGCTGTCTTCCAGAGGCGCCTGGAACGCGCTGAGTTCCACAAAAAATACAGCGAGGCCGCGGATGATCATCTCGGAAGGAACATCGAGGCTTCCTACCCTGAACCCCGAATTGGATCAGCTGTGCGTGAACGCCATCCGCGCCCTGGTCATGGACGCGGTGGAGCAGGCCCGCTCAGGCCATCCCGGGATGCCCATGGGGATGGCCGACGCAGCCTATGTGCTATGGCGTTACGTGATGCGCCACAATCCCCGCAATCCCCTCTGGCCTAACCGGGATCGCCTGGTTCTCTCCGCCGGGCACGGCTCGATGCTGCTTTACGCCCTCCTTCATCTTTCCGGCTACGATATGCCGATGGAAGAGATCCAGCGGTTCCGCCAGTGGGGCAGCGCCACACCCGGTCACCCCGAATATGATCCCCACCGAGGAGTGGAGACCACCACCGGGCCGCTGGGCCAGGGGTTTGCCAACGCTGTCGGGATGGCTCTGGCGGCCCGTCTCCTGGCCGAACGCTTCAACCGTCCAGGGTTTCCTATCGTAGATCACTTCGTCTATGTCATCGCCTCCGATGGCGATCTGATGGAGGGCATCTCCCACGAAGCCGCCTCCCTGGCCGGCCACTGGGGGTTGGGGCGGCTGATCGTCCTCTACGACGACAACGACGTCTCCATCGATGGCCCCACCGACCTTGCCTTTACCGAGGATGTGGCCGGTCGCTTTCGGGCCTACGGCTGGCACGTGCTGGACCTCGATGGCCATGACCGCGCGGCGGTGGCCCAGGCCCTGGCGGAGGCCCAGCAGGTGGAGGACCGGCCCTCCCTGCTGATCTGCCACACCCATATCGCTTATGGAAGCCCGAATAAGCAGGATCGGGCGGAAGCGCACGGCGCGCCCCTGGGAGCCGATGAGGTGCGCCGCACCAAAGAGCGCATGGGATGGCCCGTGGAGCCCCCCTTCTACGTCCCGGAAGCCGTTTACGCCCATATGCGGAGGCTTATGGAAGAGGGGGCACAATGGGAGGCGGAGTGGCGGGCCCGATGGGAGGGATATGCCGCCGCCTACCCGGAGCTTGCCGCGGAATGGGAGCGCTGGTGGCGGGGGGAACTGCCCGAGGGCTGGGAGGAGGCGATCCCCACCTTCCCGCCTTCCTCTGACGGGATGGCCACCCGCGCGGCCTCCGGGAAGGTGCTGAACGCCCTGGCGAAGGTCATCCCGAACCTGGTAGGAGGCAGCGCGGATCTCATGGAATCCACTCAGACTTACCTGCATGGGTTCCCGGCCATCGGCCGCGGACGCTTTGACGGCCGGAACATCCACTTCGGCGTGCGGGAGCACGCCATGGGCGGCATCCTCAACGGGATGAGCCTGTATGGCCCCTTCCGGGTTTACGGCGGCACCTTCCTGGTGTTCAGCGACTATATGCGGCCGAGCATCCGCCTGGCGGCGATGATGGGCCAACCGGTCATCTATATCTTCACCCATGACAGCATCGCCATAGGGGAAGATGGGCCCACCCATCAGCCGGTGGAACACCTGACCGCCCTGCGGGCCATCCCGAACCTCTGGGTGATCCGGCCGGCCGACGCCAACGAGGTGGCCGAGGCCTGGAAGGTCGCTCTGCGCCGGCGTGACGGACCCATCGCCCTGATCCTGACCCGGCAGAAAGTCCCGATCTTCGATCGCCGTGGGCTGGCCCCGGCTTCCGAGCTGGCGCGAGGCGCCTATGTGCTGGCCGAGGCCCGGGATGGGAAGCCCGATCTAATCCTGATCGCCACCGGCTCGGAGGTGGCCCTGGCCATCGCGGCGCGGGAGCAACTGGAGGCTCAGGGGATTCGGACCCGGGTGGTCAGCATGCCCTCGTGGGAACTCTTCGAGGCCCAGCCCGAGGACTACCGGCGCGCCGTGCTCCCACCGGGAGTTCCCCGTCTGGCCATCGAGGCGGGGGTCCCGTGGGGATGGTATCGCTATGCGGACGCCGTGATCGGGCTGGAGCGCTTCGGCGCCTCCGCGCCCTACCCGGAGGTTTATCAGCGCCTCGGCTTCACAGTGGAACGGATCGTCGAAGAGGCGGGACGTTTGATCGGGCGATAGAGGAACGCCCCCCCCTCCGGGATCCCATCTCTGGAAAGGGGCGGACAAGGGGGACCGTCCTTTGAAGCCCTCGATGGGAGAGCAGCGGCCTCATGCCCTGCCTTCTCACTCGATCGCCGGCGCCGGGACCTCCTCCAGGAACAGCTCATCGGAATCCTCGTCGTAGGCGAAGAGCTCCGCGTAGCGGCCCCAGTGAATGGCGATCTCCAGCTGCCGCTCCGCTTCCTCCGGAGTGAAATCCAGCTGGAGCTGCTCGCGGAAGTAATCCGCGCTCACCCGGCCATCATCATCCGAATGGAGGGTTTCATAGATCCAGCGGATGATCGGAAGGCGAAGGATGCGCCCGGCCACGATCTCCTTACGGGCCAGGATGCTGGCTTCGGCGAAGGCTTCCCCCAGGGGCGTGAGGATAATGTCGCCCTCCGCCACCTTCACGAACCCCAGCAGCTCAGCCGCTTCCACGATCGTCAGCAGATCATCCAGCTCGTAACGCAGCTCCTCCGCCAGGCGGTAGAGATCCGCCCATCCCCCTTCCTCCAGGAGCTTCTCGGTCAACCCCGCCACCGCATTGATGCGCGCCTCCGGCATCCGATACGCCCGGCCTGGCTCCCCTGGTCGCTTCCCGGGCACCTGTTCCTCCGTCTGCCCGGCGATCATTGCGTACACCCGATCGACCATAGACTGAAAGTACCCATCCTTGCGACGACGAGGGTGGGGCAGCCGAACCTCCAGCTCGGCGATCACCCGGCCGGGGTCTTTATCCATCAGGATGAGGCGGTCGGCCATCCAGACTGCTTCCTCGATGTTGTGGGTGACCAGGAGGATGGCCTGGATCGGCAGACGTTTGGAGAGCCAGAGTTCCATGAGCTCGCCCCGCAGGGCTTCTGCGGACAGCACATCCAAGGCGGAGAACGGCTCATCCATGCACAACAGCTCCGGCTCGGCCGCCAGGGCCCGGGCGAAGCCCACCTTCTGGCGCATCCCACCGGAGAGCTCCCGGGGATAGGCATGCTCGAAGCCATCCAGGCCCACCAGGTCGATCAGCTGAAGGGCCCGCTCCCGACGCTGCGCCGGAGGCACCCCGCGGGCCTTCAGGGCCAGCTCCACATTGCCCAGAACCGTCAGCCAGGGATAGAGGGCAAAGGTCTGGAACACAATGGTCGCATAGGGATTGACTCCCCGCAGCGGCTGTCCCCGGTAGCGGATCTCCCCCTCGCTGGGCTGGGCCAGGCCCGTGATCATCCGCAGCAGGGTGGATTTCCCACATCCAGAGGGGCCCAACAGGGCCACAAACTCGCCCGGGCGGATCTCAAACGAAACCCGCTCCACCGCCACGACCTGTCGCGGCGGCCGCCCGTAGATCTTGGAGACGTTGCGCACTTCCACCAGCGGCCCGGTCCAGCCCATCGAAGACCTCCTGCCGGATTTTCCATCCCCTCGCCCTCCAGAACGGCAAAGCCCAGGAGGTGAACCCCCTCCTTCATTTTAAACCCACCCGCCCGTGCCCTTCCGGATGGCGAACGCAGGAAAGAACGGAAGTCCAACACGCTATCCGATGGAGGGACTCCGGGGTTAGGGGCCACCTATCCTTGCCAGGAAAATCCGAGGGAGATATAATCTGCATCGGGACGGGGCGTGGCGCAGCCAGGTTAGCGCGCGTGGATCGGGACCACGAGGTCGGCGGTTCAAATCCGCCCGCCCCGACAGCGCCGGCGGAAGGAGCGCTTTCCTTCCGCCGGCTTTTGTTTTCATGGCTTACGCCCCTGGATTCCAGGAAGACCCGCGGGCCTTCCCCCGATGGCTCCCTCTTTAGCCCCTTTTGTGGAATTCACCGACCCGTCTTCCCACGGCGCTCCAGCGCGCGCAGCGCCAGCCACGCGCCCACCAGCACGCCGAAAGCCAGATAGAGCCACGGGCTTTCTAAAAACGGCAGCCGGCTCGCTGGGGTCCCGGAGGCGGCCGGGGAAGGCGCGCCCACTGCCGGAATGAACACCTGATAGGGAGAGGGAACCGGAGTGGGGGGAGGCGAGGCCGCCGCCTCTAACCCGCTAACCATCCGGAAGATCAGATCGTCGAGCAACACGCTGCGTTCTCCCGGGGAAATCAACGCCATACAAAGCGAGGCAGGCGCTCGATCTCTTCGCGGCGAACCCGCAGGCGGATCCCATCGCCATCCACGCCCTCCATATAGGCGATCGGGATGCTGATCTCCTGATAAAGGATCACCGGCTCCCGCCAGACCAGATGGGTGGGACGCCCGGTTTCCGGATCCACCAGCACCTCGGCCACGGTGCCGAGCACGCCATCCGGACAGATCAGCGATTTCCCGGCGAGCTCATGAGCGGCTTCGGTCATGCCTGAACCTCCCGGCTTCGCTGTTCGCCCGCAGGGAAGCAGCGGGCCACCACCCACCCCCTCGCCGCCTCCCATCTCGGGCAATCGCATGTTAACGCCGCTCCAGGCCCGCCTTCGTGGCCGTTCGGTGAAGGTCCCGTGAGGCTTTCGTGAACGATCCTCCCCCAGTTACCCCTATATGTAGGGGATCATAAATTATAATCCTCCACATATAGGGGGTTCGGCGACCTGGAACCATGAAGGCGAGCGAGGCGACCCAAAGGTGGCCATACCCGCCTCTGGAGATCCCCCGCCGTGGCCTGAACAGATCCTGGAGAGGAGCGTGGCGTCTGGAGATCGAGGGATCCCTCAACGCTAATATCCCCGCATCTTATCCACCACATTCCATAGCGGTTCGCCTCGCATATAACGATCCAGGTTTTCCTCGAAGATCTGCGCGGCCCGGGTATCATAATGGGGTGTGAACCCCGCCACGTGGGGGCTGATCAACACGTTGGGCAAGCGCCAGAGCGGGTGCTCAGGAGGAAGGGGTTCCTGCTCGAACACATCCAGCGCGGCACCGGCGATCCACCCCTCCTGGAGCGCCCGCACCAGCGCCGCTTCCTGGCAGATCGGGCCGCGGGCGATGTTGACCAGAAAGGCATTGCGCTTCATCGCCCGGAAGGCCGCCTCATCGAACATCCCCCGGGTCTCCGGCGTCAGGGGGACGGCGATCACCACCACATCGCTCTCGGCCAGCAATGCATGGAGCTCGGCGGGCATGTAATAGCGATCCGGCAGGATCCCTTCCGGATCCCCGGTCCCGGGGAAGACGAACCCCCGGTCCCGTCGCTCTTCTCCCCGTTGCATGGCCAGCACCCGCATGCCAAATGCCTTCGCCAGGCGTGCCACCTGGCGCCCGATGCTGCCGTAGCCCACGATGCCGATGGTCTTTCCCCAAAGTTCCTCGGGAACGAACAGGGGCCAGCGCTCCCGATCGGGAGGCCACTCGGCGCGGGCCTGCCACTCCAGCATCCGAGGGACCCGATGGAACCATGCCAGCACCATGGCGAAGACATACTCCGCCATATTGATGGCGTGCACCCCGCTGGCCGTGGTGAACAGCACATCGCTTCGAAAGAGCGGATGCTCCAGCACGTGATCCGCGCCGGCGGAATGCAATTGCACCCATCGCAGACGGGGCACCCATTCCGGCATGGGAAGCGTGTTGAACGTGTAGAGGACCTCAACCTCCCGCCAGATCTCCCGAGGGATCCTCTCCGGATGCCGCGTTGGGTGGAGCTCGAATCGCAGCATCGGCCAGCGGGCCTGCCAACGGGCTACCCACTCCGGATCGAATCGGGCGGTGATCAGAACCCGACGCGGTTCCCCCTCCATGGCGTGCGCTCCTGACAGGGGCTTCCGGGGCGGATAGAACGCTGCGCCCCAAAAGGATTTTCTTCACCCTCCTCCCGTAACACCCAGGGCTATGGGGAAGAGCGATTCGGCCTCCCCATGGAGGCTCGGGAGAGGCCAGCTGTATAACTCCTTGTGTCGTTAGCATTATAAATCATAGTCATCGCAGGCTCTGTGGATTGTGGAGATTTCCGCGGCATGCCCCAATGCGAGACCGAAATATGCAGGGGCCTGAAGGATCCTTCGCCAGATCTGGGCAAGGCCCCTGAGGATCCTCCGACCTGGATAACGGGCAGGCTGTGGAAAATCTGTTTAATAGGGGAGGATGTGGAAAACTCATGGAAACTGTGGAAAACTCTTCCGCCCCCATATCTGGCGGATTGGACCGATTACCGGTGTAGAAGGCTGTGGAAAGTGGGAAAAGCGGGTCTCTCCTGGGGACAAGTTATCCCCAGTCTGACCTTCTTTTCCACAGGTTTCACGCCGGTTTTCCCCAGTTCCAGGCCAGGGGATCCTGCGGGGAGGGGCCTATATCCTCGGTCCATAACTGGATGCCCTCCCAGATATGGGGGAGCCTTTCGGGTTTTCCACAGGCCGTGGAAATCGAGGCGCTCCGGTTTCACGCGGGCTGGTCTATCGGGTTCTGTCGGAGAAGCGCATGGTCCATCCGCTTCCCGGTTCCGCTGGGGGATTTTCTCCGGAGGGGATGGAGCAGCCGGGCGGGCCGATTCCAGCGGCCCGCCCGGCGATTCAAGGCCCTGTCTAAGATCCCCTGTGGGTGCCGATCTCAGGCCGCAACGCCGACCGATGGGAGAGAGGCCAGTGCACGGGCCACCTCCTCAGCGGGGTATTCGTAATCCGCGAGCTCCCCCCGCAGATACTGATCGTAAGCTGCTAAGTCGAAGTGTCCGTGTCCGCTCAGGTTGAACAGGATCACACGGGCCATGCCTTCCTCCCGCGCCCGCAGGGCCTCGTCGATCACCGCCCGGATGGCGTGGGCGGACTCAGGGGCAGGGATGATCCCTTCAGCCCGGGCGAAGAGCACGGCGGCCTCGAAGACTTTCGTCTGAGGATACGCCACGGCTTCCAGATGGCCTTTCTCATACAGGGCGCAGAGGATAGGGGCCATGCCGTGGTAGCGGAGCCCTCCGGCGTGGATGGGGGCCGGCGTGAAGGTATGGCCCAGCGTATACATCTTGAGCAGAGGGGTGGTGCGCACCGTATCCCCGTAATCGTAGGCATAGACGCCTTTGGTCAGGCTGGGAGCCGCTGTGGGCTCGACCGCGATAAAGCGCGTGGGTCGCCCCTCCACGAGCCGGTCCCGCATGAACGGCAGCGCCAGCCCGGCGAAGTTGCTCCCCCCGCCCACGCAGCCGATCACCAGATCCGGGTATTCCCCGGCCAGCTCCATCTGCTTCTTCGCCTCCAGGCCGATCACGGTCTGATGCAGCAGAACGTGGTTGAGGACGCTGCCCAGGCTATACTTCAGGCGCCCGCCGCTGGTGGCCGCGGCCTCCACCGCCTCGCTGATGGCGATCCCCAGGGAGCCGGGGGAATCGGGGTTTTCGGCCAGCACCTTGCGCCCGGCGGCGGTCTCGGGGCTGGGGCTGGGGATCACCCGGGCGCCGAAGGTTTCCATCAGGATGCGGCGATAGGGTTTCTGCTGGTAACTGATCTTGACCATGAAGACGGTGCATTCCAGGTCGAAGAAACGGCAGGCCATGGCCAGGGCGCTGCCCCACTGGCCGGCGCCGGTCTCCGTGGTCAGGCCCCGCACACCCTCCTGTTTGTTGTAGAACGCCTGGGCCAGGGCGGTGTTGAGCTTGTGGCTCCCGGCCGGGCTCACCCCTTCATATTTGTAATAGATGTGGGCCGGAGTATCCAGCATGCGCTCCAGCCGGCGCGCCCGGATCAGCGGGGTGGGCCGGTAAAGCCGGTAGATCTCCCGGACGGGCTCCGGGATCTCGATCTCCCGCTCCCGGCTGACCTCTTGCTGGATCAGGGCCATCGGGAAAAGGGGGGCCAGATCCTCCGGCCCGATCGGCCGGCCGGTGGCCGGATGGAGCACCGGCGGCAGCTCAAAGGGGAGATCCGCCAGGATGTTGTAATAGGCCTTCGGGATGTCCTCCTCGGAAAGCAGGAATCGAGTTCGATCGCCCATGGGTGATCCCTCCTGGGACAGGGTGGACGGCCAGCACGTGCGAGAGATCTTCTCCGGGGCCGGGACAGCCCCCTTCGATGGGCCGCTCCAGCCCCCAGCTCCTCACAGATAGCGGGCTTTCAGCTCCGCGAGGTGGCGGGCGCTGAGACCCATCGCCTCCCGGGCCTCCGCCAGGGTGGCCTGGGAGAT
This sequence comes from Thermoflexus sp., assembly GCF_034432235.1. Classification (NCBI taxonomy): domain Bacteria; kingdom Bacillati; phylum Chloroflexota; class Thermoflexia; order Thermoflexales; family Thermoflexaceae; genus Thermoflexus; species Thermoflexus sp. Next base: position 52,948 of record NZ_DAOUCJ010000005.1, read on the forward strand.
CGGGCGGACCTTTGCCGCACCGGCGGCCAGGATTTCATCGATGAGATGGGGCCGCGCCGCGTAATACGCCCGCCGCTCCCGGATCGGCGTCAGGAACCGCTCCAGGGCCGCAATCAACCGTTTCTTGACCTCCACGTCTCCGACTTTCCCCTGCCGGTAGCGAGCTTTCAGCTCCTCCACCTCCGCTTTATCATCATTGAAGGCCTCATGGTAGCGGAAGACCACATTGTGGGGCGCATCGGGGTCCGCCGGGATATCCGGCCGGATCCGGGTGGGATCCGTGAACATCTGCATCACCTTGCGGGCGACCTCCTCCGGCGGGTCGCTGAGGAAGATCGCATTGCCCAGGGATTTGCTCATCTTGGCCCGCCCGTCGATCCCCGGGAGGGTGGGCACATCTCCGATCAGCGCCTCCGGCTCGGGGAAGACCTCCCCATAGAGGCTGTTGAACCGGCGGGCGATCTCCCGGCAGAGCTCAATGTGGGACTCCTGGTCTTTCCCCACCGGGACGATCTCCGCTTTAACGTGGAGGATGTCCGCCGCCTGGAGGATGGGGTAGAGCATAAGCCCCATGGAGGGGTTCTCGATCTTCTGGTCCCGGATCATATCCTTCAGGGTGGGGATGCGTTCGACGCGGGGCAGGGTGACCAGCATGGAAAACAACAGTGCCAGCTCGCAGACCTCTGGCACATCGGACTGGACGTAGATGGTGGTTTTCTCCGGATCGATGCCCACCGCCAGGTAATCCAGCACGATCTCCCGGATGTATTCACGGGCGGCCAGGATGTCCGCCTTCTCCGGCTTGGTGGTGAGGGCGTGGTAATCCGCGATCAGGAGGAAGACCTCATACTCATCCTGCAATCGCACCCGGTTGGCCAGCGTCCCCACATAGTGGCCCAGGTGCAATGGGCCCGTTGGGCGATCGCCTGTCAGCACGCGCTTCTTTTTCGCCATCGCGACCTCCTGATTGAAATGGGAAAAGCGTGAATCCGCTTTCCGGAACAGGAGCCCAGCGACGGGTGTCCTGTCCCCGAAAGCCCCTCAGGATAAAGAAAGCCCGCACCCTCCGGGTGAATAAAACAGGGCCCGCCCCGCAAAGGGACGGGCCCTGGGGTTGCCCGCGGTGCCACCCTTTTTGAGCGCAGCCTCTCCGGAGAGAGGCCGGCCCCCCTCATTGTCGCAGGCGCCGCCCGGTCAGACCGGGCGAAGCCCTCAGCCGATAACGGTGGCGTCTCCGGCCGCGCCTACTGCGGAAGAAAGCCTTCCGGTTCGGGCGGCAGCTCCGGGGCCCATTCAGGATCCAGGATCCGCATCGGGCTCCCACCTGAACCCCGACTCTCTGGGCGGCGCTGGATCCTTACTCTTCCCCCTCATCGCTTTTCGAGCGATTCTTTTGACTAATAATTTAACAGCCTTTGCATGGGGTGTCAAATCCTTTATCCGTTCTCCCCCGGGGCCCACTGATGGCATAATGAGGGAGTTCGGGTCCGGGGGATCATCCCTCGGATGCCGATAGGACAGGCCGCTTCACGGCCGACCCGTCCCTTCCAGATCCTTGCCTGGAGCCTGGAGGTCGGATGATCGAAGCTTTTCTCTTCGGATGGATCGGATGGCCCATCGGGATGCTGGTCAACGGCCTGGCGAATGCCCTGCCGCGTCGCCGGGTGGTTCCGTTGTGGGAGGATGGCGGGGGCCTTCCCTCCGCCTGGATCCGGGCGGTTCGAACGGGGGCTTTCTCCCGTCGGCGGGATCTGATCGTGGAGCTGGGGGTGCCGATCCTCTGGGGGCTAACGGCCGCCCGTTTCGGGCTCTCCACCCGGGCGGGGCTGGTCGCTCTGTATCTGACGGTTCTGGTTCTGGTCACGGTCACCGACCTGGAGCACCGACGGATCTACGATGCGGTGATGCTTCCGGCCATCGCCCTGGCGGCCATCCTAGCACCGGTTTCCCCGTGGCTGGGGGCGGGCCCCGTGGGGGCGTGGCTCGTGGGCCTGGGGGCCTTCGTTTTCTTTTTCTTGATGGCCCTGCTCACCCGCGGGGGGATCGGGGGCGGGGATGCCACGCTGGCCGCCTTCATCGGGCTGACCACCGGGTTCCCCCAGGGCCTCCAGGCGCTGGCTTACGGGATCCTCATCGCTGGGGGGGTGAGCCTTTTCCTCCTGCTGACCCGGCGGGCCACGCTGAAGACCGCTATCCCTTACGGTCCCTTCCTGGCCCTGGGCGGGGCGATGGGCTTGCTGGGGTTGACGACCCAGTGAAAATAGCCATCGCTTTCTTAGGTGAACCATACCCACGATGCTCCCGAGAGCCGATCCAGCCCGGCCTCCGCGAAGTGGCGGACCAGGAGGCTGGGGTCTTCCAGGGCGGCTGCGAGGGCCGGGATGCTCCGGGGCGAGGCGATGCGGGCCAGCGCCCGGGCGGCCAGGACGCGGACCTGGGGATGAGGGTGGCGAAGGCCATCGATCAACGCGTCCAGCGCCGCCTCGCCGTAGCGGGCAAGGGCCTCCGCGGCCACCCATGCCACCCAGGGCTGATCCTCCAGACGCCGCTGCAGGGCGGAGATCACGGCATCCCGGTGGTCGGCCGCTGGATGGATCCCCAGCGCCCAGGCGGCCGCTGCGCGAACCTCCGGCTCCGGATCTTCCAGGGCGCGCAGCAGGGAGGAAAGGCTCTCCGCATCCCGCGCCTCCCCCAGGATCCGGCAGGCCCATGCCCGCAGATCAGGATCGGAGTCCTGAAGCAGCGCCTGGGCCAGTGCGCGCAGGCGCTCTGGATCTTCCCGCAGATCCGAGATGCGGAGCTCGGCCTGCTCGGGATCTCCCCGCAATATGCGTTGCCACTCCTCTGCGTTCATGACCATGGTGCCGGATCTAAATCATGAGATCGATCACGCGGCCGGCGGGGGAACGGGAAGGGCGTCCACGGGGGTATCGCGCCACTTGTCCCCTTCCTCAATGAGCATCACCGGGATGCCATCGCGGATCGGGTACTTGCGCCCGCAATCCGGCTCCGTGCACACCAGCCACACTTCTTTCACCAGCTCCAGCCGGCCGGGATCCGGCCCCTCTTTGCGGGTCGGTCCGGAAACGCAATGGGGACAGCGCAGGATCTCCAGCAGCTCTGGACTGATCATGGTCGAACCTCCTCGCAGGATCTATGTTCTATATACTGCTCTCTCGGAGCATCCGCAGGGCGTTCTGGCGGATGTTCGATGGGAGAGAGGTCCCGTCACCTTGCGAATCGCACCACGGTCGCCCCATCATCCGGTGTGGGCTCCATGTGCTCCACATGCGGATGGGTTTTCAGCCGTTCCCGCACTGCGCGGCGCAGGGCGCCGGTGCCTTTGCCGTGGATGATCCGTACGAAGGGCATGCCGGCGAGGAAGGCTTCGTCCAGAAACTTCTCCAGGACGGGCAGCGCCTCCTCCACGCGCATCCCGCGCAGATCGAGATCGAGGGGGACCTGGGGCAGCCGAACCGCCGTAACGGGGGCCGGGGAGGAAGGCGCAGGCTGGGGCCGCTCCCGTCGTTCCAGATCCGTTAGGGCCATCCGCAGCCGCCACCGGCCGACCTGCACGTCTGCCTCTTCCCCTTCCAGGCTCAGGATCTCCCCCTCCATCTGAAGGGGGCGCACCCAGACCCGGTCGCCCACCGCGAAAGCGGGCTCCGCGGGGGTCTCCACGGATGGCGCGGCCCGGGCCAGCGTTTCCCGCATGCGGGCCTGCAGGGCCTCCAGGCGGCGTCGGGCCGCTTCCACCTCTGCCTGATGGATCGCCCGCAGCTGACGACGGATCCGTTCGATCTCCTCCCGGGCTTCCTGGACCAGCGCGGTGATCTGCTCTCGGGCCTCTTGAAGCATCCGTTCCCGTTCTGATTCGATCTGGGCCAGGCGGGCTCGCCATTCTTCCTCCAGAGCGCGGGCGGCGGCGCGGGCCTGTGCGGCTTCCATATGGGCCCGGGCGGCTTCCTCGCGAAGCCGCTCCACCTCGGCAAGCATGGTCTCCAGACGCAGGGCCTGGGGCGACACATACTGCTGGGCCCGGGCGATCAGAGCCTCTGGCATCCCCAGCCGTCGGGCGATCAGGAAGGCATTGGATCGGCCCGGCAGACCGATGCGAAGCCGGTAGGTCGGGGCCAGGGTCTCCGGGTCGAATTCCATGCTGGCGTTGATGGCGCCCGGGGTGGTCTGGGCCCACAGCTTCAGCTCCGGGAAATGGGTGGCCACCAGCGTGGTCGTCTTCCGGGCATGGAAGTGCTCCAGGATCGCCCGGGCCAGCGCGGCACCCTCCACCGGGTCCGTCCCTGCCCCCAGCTCGTCCAGAAGGACCAGGGAGCGGGCGGTGGCGGACTCCAGGAAGCTCAGGATGTTCAGGAGATGGGCGGAGAACGTCGAAAGGTTCTGTTCGATGCTCTGCTCATCGCCGATATCGGCGTAGATCCCATCGAACACGGGCAGGCGGGAGCCCGCAGCGGCCGGGATATGCAGGCCGCTCTGGGCCATGAGGGCCAGCAGGCCCACCGTCTTGAGGGTGACGGTCTTCCCTCCCGTATTGGGCCCCGTGAGGACCAGGATGAATGTGGAAGGATCCGGGGTGACATCGATGGGCACCACCCGCTGCGGGTCCAGGAGAGGATGGCGGGCCTGGCGCAGCCAGAGGGGCGAGACGGTGCGCCGCTCCGGGGGCTCTTCCGGCCACCGGACGATCTCCGGGCGCTCGGCCTGGATAGCGAGGGCATAGCGGGCTTTGGCCAGCGTTAGGTCCAGATCCGCCAGGGCTTCCAGGGTGCGTCCGATCCCCTCCGCCTGCGCGCCGATGGCGGCGCTCAGAGATGCCAGGATGCGGGCCACTTCTTTCTCTTCCTGCACCTGGAGGGCCCGAAGCCGGTTCCCCATTTCCACGATGGGCAGCGGTTCGATGAACAACGTGGCTCCACTGGCGGAGCTGTCGTGGACCAGGCCGGGGATTTTCCCTTTGTGTTCGGCTTTGACCGGGATCACGAAGCGGCCGCCCCGCATGGTGATCAGGGGCTCCTGGAGATAGGGTGCGTAGCGGGGATCGGTGAGATAGCGCTGCAGCCGGGCCTGGATCTCATGGGTCAGGTGGCGGATCTCCGCCCGGAGGGCGCGGAGGGTGGGGCTGGCCTCGTCTTTCACCTCGCCCGTCTCGTCCAGGCAACGCTCGATCTCGGCTTCCAGATCGGGGAACTCCTGCATGCGTTCGGCATGCCGGGCCAGATGGGGCAACCCCTCGGCCCGCCGGAGCAGCAAGCGTCGGATCCGCCGGGCGATCCTCAAGGTGTCCCGCACGGCGAGCAGATCGGCGGGCAGAAGGGAGACTCCGTGCTGGGCGGCCTGGAGCAACGGGCGGAGATCCCGCACCCCGCCCAGATCCAGGCTGGGCTCCAGGGCGAGCAGGCGGCGGGCCTCCTCCGTCTCCGCCAGTCGGGCCTGGACCTCCGCCGGATCCGTGGAGGGGCGCAAGGCCCGGGCTTTCTCGGCGCCCCAGGCAAAGGCGGTAAAGGCCGCCAGCCGCTCCAGGATCTTCGGCCATTCCAGCGTGATCAGGTCGTGCTCGCGCACGGGATCTTCCTGTCCGGGGATTCTCCCATGATCATACCCCGGATTGCTCGCTCCGGCGTTCCAGGGCCTGGCGGGACACGGCTCAGATATAATCAGGGCGGCGGAACTCGAGGAGGGAGGTTTCCGGTATGCGGCCCCATCGGATCGAGCGGCTGATCAGCGCGGAGGAGCTGGCGGAACGGGTGCGGGATCTCGCCGCCCAGATCTCCGCGGATTATCAGGGGCGGGAGCTGCTTCTGGTGGGCGTCCTGAAAGGCGCCTTCGTCTTCTGTGCCGATCTCCTCCGGCATCTGGAGGGTGTGCGGGCCCAAGTGGACTTCATCGCCTGTTCCAGCTATGGCATCGCTACGGAGACCTCCGGGGTGGTCCGGATCCTGAAGGATCTCAACGCCCCGGTGACCGATCGGGAGGTGCTGCTGGTGGAGGATATCGTGGACACCGGGTTGACGCTGCAGTATCTGCAATCTCACCTGCGGCAACAGAGCCCCCGCAGTCTGCGCACGGCCGTGCTGCTGGACAAGCCGTATCGTCGTCAGGTGCCGGTGCAGGTGGACTATCGGGGCTTTGAGATCCCCGATCTGTTTGTCGTGGGTTACGGCATCGACTGGGCCGAGCACTATCGTCATCTCCCTTACATCGGGGCCGTGCGCTTTCTGGATTAGGTCCTGCCGGGGATTTCTTTCGGATACCGAAGCGTATTAACGGACCCCGACCTCATCCAGGTGACGCAACAAATCCGCCGGGTCCTCATACACCCGATAGGCGCCCGCCCGCTCCAGCTCTTCCCGCCCGTAGCCACCGGACAGCAGGCCGACGCCCAGGGCGCCGGCTCGTCGGGCGGCGAGCAGATCCCACACGCTGTCGCCCACCACCACGCACTCCTGAATCGGGAGCCCCAGGCGCTCTGCGGCCGTCAGGAACAGATCGGGATCCGGCTTGGCATACCGCACGTCATCCCGCGTCACGACCGGAACGTGGGGATCCAGATCCAGCAGGCTCAGGATCGGCTGGGCGACCTCCCGACGTCCGCTGGTGGCGATGGCCCAGGGCACACCCGCCTCCCTCAAGGTCTGAAGGAGATCCCGGGCGCCGGGGAGGGGGCGCACCTGGGGAAGCATACGGGCGAAAGCTTCGGCGTGGCGCTGCTGGATCCGGGCGATCTCCTCTGGGGTGACCTCCCGTCCGGTCTCCCGGAGCAGGGCGCGGAGCAGCAACCCACCGCTCATCCCGATGCGCCGGTGGATCCGCCAGACCGAGAGGGAGATCCCCACCGCCTCCAGCGCCTCGCGCCATGCCAGCACATGCTGATAGACGCTATCCACCAGCGTGCCATCCAGATCGAACAGAAACCCCGGACCTCGAGGCATCCTCGAACCTCCCGAGCGGCTGGCTTCCCGTGGGTCAGGCGGGTTGCCATTCTGGAGCCGAAGAGCCTTGTAGGGAAGGCGGGTCTCCCTTCATATGATCCGCTCCCCGTGGATCCAGACGGCCTCCGGGGTTCCCCAGCGGGCCCACAGGACCACGTCGGCGAGTGCTCCCGGGCGCAGCTGCCCCATCCGGCGCAGCCCCAGGGCGCGGGCGGGGGTGAGGGTGGCGCTCCGGACGGCGTCCAGGGGGTCGATGCCGGCTTCCTCGATCAGCACCCGCAGGCCCTCGTTCATCAGGGCGATCGATCCCGCCAGCGCCCCCTCCGGGGTCTGGCAGCGCCCGTTGGCCACGATCACCTCATAGCCCAGCCAGGTGTAACGGCCCGGCGGCAGCCCAGCCATCGGCGCGGCGTCGCTGATCAGGGCCACGCCGGCGGAGCCCTTGATCCGGAACAGCAGCCGTATGGCCGCCGGGTGGACGTGCTGCCCGTCTGCGATCAGCTGGAGGATCACCTCCCGCTCCAGCAGGGCGGCGGTGAACAGCCCGGGTTCCCGGTGATGGAAGGGGCGCATGGCGTTGAAGAAATGGGTGATCTGGCGAGCCCCGCGCCGGATGGCCTCCATCGCCTGATCATAGGTGGCGTCGCTGTGCCCGATCACGGGGATGATCCCCTGGGCGATCAGCGTCGGGATGGCCTGCATCGCCTCCCCTTCCTCCGGCGCGAAGGTCCATAACCGGATGCCTCCAGCGGCGGCCTCCTGATAGCGGGCGACGGCCTCCGGGGTCAGGGGGCGAAACCATGCGGGGTTCGCCATCCCTGGCCGTTTCGGGGAAAGGTGAGGGCCCTCAATATGGATCCCCAGGATCCGAGCCCCCGGCGGGGGGGTCTCCATAACCTGCGCCATTGCCTGCAGGCGCTTCAGGATTTCCTCTTCCGGCATGGTCAGGGTGGTGGGGACGAACGCGGTCACGCCGTAACGCGGAAGGCGTCGGGCCGCTTCCGCTAGCTCAGGGCCGAAGAGATCGCAGCCCTCCAGGCCGTGGATGTGGAGGTCGATCAGCCCGGGGGTGACGGGGCGTCCCTGCGCATCGATCCGTTCCGCCGGACGGGGCGGGCGGATCTCCCGGGTGGGGCCCAGGGCGAGGATGCGGCCCCCGGCGAACACCACGGCTCCGTCCTCGATCCGTCGGGTGGGAGTGTAGATCTCTGCATGGAGGATGGCAACAGGGCGCGAGGTCATCCGCTCCCTCCCGAAGAACATCCGCCCTCGGGTTCCAGGTTCACCCAAACCCGGTCACCCGCTACCCGGACTTCGTAAACCGGGATGGGGACCACGGCCGGCAGCCGGAGCACCCGGCCCGTTCGGATGTCGAAACGGGCTCCGTGACGCGGGCACTGGATCACATAGCCTTCCAGCTTCCCTTCCGCCAGCGGGCCGCCGTCGTGGGTGCAGACATCCCCGAAGGCGAACACCTGATCCCCGACCCGGGTCAGCGCAATCGCCCGGCCCTCAACCTGGAAGACTTTCGCAGATCCCACCGGGATCTCCTCGAGCGTCGCGACCGGAATCCACAAGGAAGCACCTCCGATCATGGACTCTGGGTCTGGGGCATCCCCTTCCGGGTGAGGAGCCCATAGAGTGTCCGCCGGTTACCATGGGAGCCACCCGCGCTCGTGCAGGCATTTCAGCACAGCCTCCAGAACCCCCCCGCCGACCGCCCATGATTTATCTGAAACCGTGAAGCAGTGGCGGGTTTCCGCCCGGGGATCCACATCGCCTACTTTCAGGCCGGGGGTCACCTCCAGCCCGTCGAACAGGATCCCCCGGAGCACCCCCGCGATCGCCGTCCGGACCGGGGTTTCATCCACATATGCGACGATCTCCCCCGCCTCCACCCGGTCGCCGATGCGCCGGATCCCCCGGAAGCGCCCGGCGCATGGCGCCCGCAGCACCCGCAACACATCGTGCCCGCCGATCGTCCCCGGGATGCCCGTGTCGGGCAGGGCGCTCCCTGTGTAGTAGACCCGCCCCAGGTCATGGCCCCGGGCGGTCTCGACCACGGCATGGCAATCCACCCCGGCTGTGAAGCCCGGCCCCAGGGCCACCACCACCGGCGCGTCCGCGATCGAGGTCCCGGTGTTGCGCTTGGCCATGATCGCATCCACCACGACCTCCGGTCGCAATTGCCGGATGCTCTCCCCGCCCGGGTCCACCAGCACCGGGATCTCTCCCCGCGCCCAGAGGGCCGGGAACTCCGCGGGATCCGTCACCCGGCGAGCGGTATGGCCTTCGATGGTGATCGCGCCTTCATAAATGGCACTGGCCACCGCCACAGCCCGTCGGATCGCCAGGGGCTGGGGGAGCTCGGTGACCCAGACGCGGAACCCCGCTCGATGGAGCCGCAGGATGGCTCCCGTCCCCAGATCGCCTCCGCCTTTCACCGCCACCCGGATCATCACGGCCTTCGGTTTCGCGTCGAAGGGTTCCATCCTTACTATCTCCGCTACGGGCTCCCCGGCGCGAGCGGAGACGGATCAGGCGTGAAGATGTGCGTGAAACCACTCCGCCACCAGCGGGACCGTGGTCTCCAGGTATTCCAGGGGGAGCATATGGCCGGCCCCGGGCACGATGATCAGATCGTTCCGGCTGCGAAGCCGCGCCGCAAACGCCCGATGAGCATCCGCGGGAAGGATCCGGTCATGCTCGCCGACCAGTATACGCACCGGCTTCGTCATCGCCTCAACGGGCGGCTTGTCCGAGGGCTCCAGAAACATGGAGATCCATGCCTTGAGACGATAGCTCCACACGCAGAGGGGATCCCGAAGCCATCGACGCTGGTTCTCCGGCTTTTCAAAAACATGGGAAGGCTCCAGGAAGGCGCGCACCGGGATGGGGAGCTCGCCCAGGATCGGCTGGAGAGGCCGTGCCGCCCGCGCGAGGGGAACCAGGAGGAAATGCCGGCGCAGATACAGGACGGGGCGGATGTCCTGCAGATCCAGCACATTGTGGCAGACCGCCGCGTGGATCCGGGGATCCTCCATCGCCGCGTAGAAGGCCAGGATGCCGCCCATGCTGGATCCGGTGATCCCGATCCGGTCGTGGTAAGCCCCCAGGGCGAAGTCCACGGCCCGGCGGATGTTCCGGATCGCTTCGGCATATGTAAAGCGCCCCCGCGCGCCGCCGCTCCGCCCATGCCCCTGGAGGTCGAGGGCGAGGACGTTGAGACCGGCCTCCGCCAGGGCCTGGAGGTAGTTCGCGCCCGGGATCATGTCGCTGTAAAAGCCGGCATGAGCGGTCATGCCGTGGATGAAAATCGCCACTGGGGCCTGGGGGGAGTGTTCATAAACCGAGAGATGAAGCGGAAGACCGTGATCCTCGATCAACAGGGTGCGGGCTGTCGTCATCGCCGCCCTCGTGGATCGGGATTGGGAGCGAGGGTTTCGTCTCCGCCCTGGGGCTTCCTTCAGGATGGCACTGCGGGCGATTCGGTTTCCAGAACCACCCGGATGTGATGGGCCAGCTCCAGGCCGATGATCACATCGTGCTGGGCCAGGCGGAGGCGAAGCGGCCCGTTGAACGGTGCGCGGGCGATCAGTTCGAAGGCGGTGCCCGGCACCAGGCCCAGGGATCCCAGATATCGGAGCTGTTCCGGATCCTCCGTCTTCACTCGGGTGATCTGTCCCCGCGCGCCGATCCAGACTTCGCTCAACGGGATGTCGGAAAGCGGCGGCATCTGCCCATCCGGCGTAGGGATCGGATCCCCGTGAGGGCAATGGGTCGGGCGCCCGGCGACCTCATACATCCGTTCACAGAGCGCCTCGTCGATCACCGGGTCCAATCGGTCGGCCAGGGCATGGACTTCCTCCCAGCCGATGCCCAGCACGCGGGTCAGGAAGGCTTCCAGGATGCGATGCTGGCGGATGCCCCGGAGGGCTTCCCGTTCCCCGGCTTTCGTCAGAAGGATCCCATGACGGGTCCGCTGGATCAACCCGTGGGACTCCAGGCGGTTCAGCATGCGGACCACCGCGGGGATGGTGACGTCCAGGCGTCGAGCCAGCGCAGCGGCCCGCACAGGTCCCCCCTCGCCCATGCGATAGATCTCCGCCAGATAGGCCCGCATCCCCGGGCTGAGGGATCGGCTGAGGTGCTCTTGCCGGTTCAGTGGTTCCTCCTGTCTTTCCGATCCGTTTTGTTTAAAAGTGTAACATAAACGAAACGGGGGTTCAATGGGTTTGGAGAACCCCGGTTGGGGGGAGGACACGGCGGATGGAGACCCGAGCGAACACCTGGGCGAAGGCCGCCGCGCTTTCCACAGCGATCCGGCGGGAGTGGCCTGGCCTGGGGCTGTGGATCGCGGCGGTCCTCGGTTTTGGGGGCTTCGCCCTCCAGCGAGAGCGGATGGCCCTTGCTCTTCCGGCGATCGGCTTCTTCGCCGCTCTGATGGCTGGCTACCTGGGAAGCGCCTGGCTCCCGGGGGATCCCGTGCGCCGCTGGATGGGGGCCGATATCCGTCGGATCTACGGGATCCCGTTCGCCCTGTGGTTCGGCGGCGGCCTGCTGCGCATCCTTCAGGGAGCGCCCCTGGATCCCGGCGCGCTGCTTCTGGATCTGGGGATCTTCCTCATCCCCACGGTGATGGTCATCCATAACCGCGCCTCGTGGAGGGCGATCGATGGCCTGGTGGTCGCTGGGGTGCTGGCGTTCCTGCTGATCCCCGGCCCGCCTCCCCCGGATCCCGTGGGATGGGCGTTCCGGATCGGTGCGGCCCTCTGGCCGCTTCCCTTTGTGCTCGGATGGCCGGCGGGGACCCGGGGGCGATCCCATCTGCTCTTCTTCGGCGCGGTTCTCTTTATGTGGTATGCGGTGGAATTCCGGCGGCTTCCAGAGAGCCCATGGATTGCCGGGGGACCATCGTATGAGCAGCTCGCCGTTATCCCCCTGTTCCTGTGGTTGCTGATCCTGGCCGGGCGATTCCCGGATCTGGGGTTCACCTTTCGATGGACGTGGGGGGATCTGAGGGTGATCGCGCTGAATCTCATCGGTTTCGCGGCCTTCGCGCTGCCCTTCGGGCGGCTCACGGGCTTCATCGCGCCGGCGGCCGCGCCCCCTGGTTTCCCGGAGGCCCTGATCCGCCTGCTGGCGATTTATCTGTTCATCGGGCTCCCAGAGGAGATCCTGTTTCGGGGGACCCTGCACGTGCACCTGCAGCGAACGCTGGGGTGGCCTCCGTTGCGCACCCTGATCCTCTCCTCCATCCTTTTCGGCCTGGCCCACCTGAACAATCCCCCGAAGGTCGGCCTCTATGTGATCCTGGCCACCGTGGCGGGGTTCTTCTACGGGCGGACCTACTTGCAAACGGGGAAGGTCACCGCGGCGGCCATCGTGCATGCGATGGTGGATTGGATCTGGACGGTGTTCTTCCAGTGATCCGGGGCGCTTTTTCGTTCCTGCGGATTTCAGGGGGAGGGGTCATCCTGCTTCCGGGAAGCCGACCGGTTGCCCGCCTCTGGCTTCTCCGGTATAATAGTTTTGCTCATTCGGGATGCCACCTTAGCTCAGCCGGAAGAGCACCCGCCTCGTAAGCGGGGGGTCGCGGGTTCGAATCCCGCAGGTGGCTCTCCACAATGTGCTCCCCTCACACGGGGGGATCTCTCGTTTGAGGGGCCCTCTATTTCACCGACCGTGTCGATCGCTCCTTCGGGTTCGGAACCCTCGGCTGCTCCCCGTCTGGGAGCTTCCTGGATCCGGCTTCCAGCGAGAGGATGGATGTTTCTAGCCAGCCGATGGGGGATAGGGATCCCCGCACTGCTGCTGAGCCTCGGGCTGCTCTGGATGACGGTGGCCCCTCAGGCGCCCTCCCCCCATGATCCGGCTTATGGGCTGTGGGTCGCTCGCGCCCGTCTGCGCTTCGGCCCGCTCTTTGATCCCCTGGAGCGCCTGGGCCTGTGGTCCCTCACGGAGACGCCGGGCTGGCGGCTGCTCTGGGCCGTCCTGGGTTGGAGCTTCCTGGTCCACGCGCTGGAGGCGGCCCGGGCCCGGCGATCGCTGATGGCCTGCAGCTTCGCCCTCCTGGTTCTCGCCATCGGGGTGGGAGGCCTGGGGCGTTACCTGCCCCCGCCTCTATCCCTAACGCTGGCCCCTGGAGAGGGGCAGCGCGTGGGGGACTTTCGACTGGTCCTGGAGGAGAACGGCCTCTCCCTTTGGCGCCAGGGGGATCTGATCGGGCGCACGATGTTCCGCTGGGGCTTCCCCTTCCTCCTGGGGCCGTATGGGGGGATCGCCGGGCGCAGCCGTTCGGTGCTGGAGGTGGAGGCCGCAGGCCCTTCGGGCCCGCTGCCTCTGCGCGCGGCGCTGGATGCTCCGCTCGCCCCTCGGGTCTTGTTGTATCCCTCCCTGGAGGGGGAAGCCTTTGCCGCTATCCCGGAGGCCCGCCGGATCCTTCGGGTTCAGGAGGGGCGATGGCTGACGGTTTTTGAGGAAGGAACGGGAGCGGTGGTCTGGCAGGAAGAGCTGCCCCGGCTGGCGGACGGCGAGACGATCGAGCGAGCCCTCCCGGGGGGCTATGTCCTGCGCTTCACCGCGCGTCCTGTATATCGGTTCCTCCTTTTTCCCATGCCCGCCTTCCTCCAGCGCCTCCTCAGCGTGGGAATGGCCTTCCTGGGTCTGGGGATCGGCGGAGCGGCTCAGCTTCGCGCGGCGATGAGCCGTTCCCCCAGGACCGTCTGAGGCCCTCTTCGGGCCGCCGTTCCCGCCCTTCATTCTCCTGCCGGTAACCGTTCGTGGTTCTGAGGCCTGCTGTGTAACGGGAAGATCCTTCCGGTGTTTTTCCTAAAATAGAAACAGTGCGGATGGCTTTCGGATTCCAGCCCGGGATGAGGGGAGAGCGGAACCTCTCGTATCGATGGGGAGGCGACCGAGATGGCGCGGGTCGTGATTACCGGGATGGGGGCGATCACGCCCCTGGGGAACGATGTGGAAACCTTCTGGCGGAACGTGGTGGCCGGGCGGTCTGGGGTCGGGCCGATCACCCTTTTCGATGCCTCGTCGTTGAAGACCCGGATCGCGGCGGAGGTCCGGGATTTCGATCCCGAGGCGTGGTTTGGGCGTAAGGAAGCGCGCCGGATGGATCGATATGCCCAGTTTGCCCTCGCAGCGGCGCAGCAGGCGCTTCAGGACGCCCGGCTGGACCCGGCCCATGTAGATCGGGAGCGAGTGGGGGTGATCCTGGGAACCGGGATCGGGGGGATCGGCGCGCTGGTCCAGGGCGTGGAAACCCTGATGACCCGCGGCCCGGATCGGATCAGCCCCTTCATGGTGCCGATGATGCTGGCGGATACCGCGCCGGGCCTGATCGCCATCGCGTATGGGTTCCGAGGTCCCAATATGGCGGTGGTCACCGCATGCGCCAGCGGGACCAACGCCATTGGGGAGGCGATGCATCTGATCCGGCGGGGGGATGCGGATGTAGTCCTTGCGGGCGGCGCGGAGGCGGGGATCCTGCCGATCTCGGTGGCCGCCTTCAATGTGATGGGGGCCATCTCCACACGGAATGAGGAGCCGGAGCGGGCCTCCCGCCCCTTCGATCGGACCCGGGACGGTTTCGTGATGGGGGAGGGGGCGGGGATCCTGGTGCTGGAGCGGCTGGAGCATGCCCGGGCGCGGGGCGCGCGGATCTATGCGGAGGTCGTGGGGTATGGCACCTCGGCGGATGCTTATCACATCACAGCGCCGCTGGAGAACGGGGAGGGGGCAGCGCTGGCCATGCGCCGGGCCCTGGCCGACGCGGGTCTCTCGCCGCGGGATGTGGACTATATCAACGCCCACGGCACCAGCACGCCCCTCAATGATAAAAGCGAGACCCAGGCCATCAAGGCGGTGTTTGGGGAAGCCGCCTATGATGTGCCCATCTCCTCCACGAAGTCCATGATCGGGCATTTGCTGGGCGCCGCGGGGGCCGTCGAGGCCATCGTCTGCATCCGGGCCATCACGGATGGGATCATTCCCCCCACGATCAACTATGAGCATCCCGATCCCGAGTGCGATCTGGATTACGTGCCGAACGTCGCGCGCCGCAAGCCGGTGCGGGTGGCCATGTCCAACTCCTTCGGCTTCGGCGGCCACAACGCCTGTGTGATCTTCCGCCGTTACGAGGACGGCGCCTCCTGAGGTCGGATTTTCCCATGAGGCTCTGGGGAGGGATCTTCATGCGCTCCCGATTCGAGCCGATCGCATGCGTCCTGGGGAGGAAACGATCGGTTAGTGGAGGCTGTGGATGACGCGATATGCGCATATCGTGGGCTGGGGAATGGCGGTCCCTCAGCGGGTGGTGACCAACCACGAGCTGGCGCAGTTCGTGGAAACATCGGATGAGTGGATCGTCACGCGCACCGGGATCCGGGAGCGGCGGGTGGCGGGCCCTCAGGAGAGCACGGCCACGCTCTCCATTGCCGCGGCGGAGGAAGCCCTCGCTGTCGCTGGGATCCCTCCTCGCGAGGTGGATCTGATCCTGGTGGCGACAGTGACTCCCGAACACCTCTTCCCCTCCACGGCCTGTCTGGTCCAGGATGCCCTCGGGGCCTCCCGGGCCGGGGCGTTCGATCTGCTTGCGGGATGTTCCGGCTTCATTTATGGGCTTCATATGGCCGCGGCGGCGATCCGCGCGGGCACCCATGAGGTGGCCTTAGTGATCGGGGCGGAGACCCTTTCGCGCATTGTGAACTGGCGCGATCGCAACACCTGCGTTCTGTTCGGGGATGGGGCCGGCGCGGTGGTGCTGAAGGGAAGCGATGCGCCCGGCGGGGTGCTCGCCTCGCTGATCCGGGCCGATGGATCGGGAGGGGAGTTGCTGATCCTGCCGGCAGGCGGCAGCCGGTTGCCCATTTCAGAGGCAGTTGTCCGGGATGGGTGCCACTTCGTCCGGATGAACGGCCGCGAGGTCTTCCGGTTCGCCACGCGGGTGATGGAGAAAGCGACCCGGGAGGTGGTGGCCCAGGCAGGCCTGCGCCTGGAGGATGTGGATCTGATCATCCCGCATCAAGCGAACATCCGGATCATCGAAGCGGCGGCAAAGGGATTGGGGCTGCCGATGGATCGCTTCTTTGTGAACATTGATCGGTATGGGAACACTTCCTCAGCCAGCATCCCCATCGCGCTGTGCGAGGCCGTTCAGCAGGGGCGTCTGAGGCCCGGAGATCGGATGGTGATGGTCGCTTTCGGGGCCGGCCTGACATGGGCGGCGGCCTTGGTTCAGTGGGGCGCCCCGCTGGCCCGCCCGCGACCGCTCTGGCTGGAGCGGTTGGCCCGGCTCACCCTTTACGTTCCTGCGCAGCTCCACTCGCGCCTCATGCGTCTCTGGAGGCGGTTCGATGCATGGCTGAGCCGGATCCTCCGACAGGAAGGAGAGTGAGCGCCGGCGGAGGGCTCTCAAGACGTGGATTCCGGCCCGCCGCCCTTGGGAACAGGGGGAGAGGCGCTTGCGGACCCTTCCGGTTTGGATCTATGCTCCACTGGAGAACCCTTCGCTGAAGGCTTGTCTATGGATCCGCGACCGCGAACGAAGATCGTCTGCACCCTCGGCCCTTCCACCGATCACCCGGAGATCCTGCGGGCGATGATCCGGGCGGGGATGAGCGTGGCCCGGATCAACTTCTCTCATGGAGATCATGCGGCCCATGCCCGCCGAATGGCGATGGTCCGCCAGATCGCTCAGGAGGAGGGGGCCATTGTGGCCCTCCTGGGCGATCTTCAGGGCCCTCGCTGGCGGGTCGGTGTCATCGAGGGGGGATACATCTCCATCGCCCCAGGCCAGCGTATCACCCTTACTACCCGTCCGGTCCCGGGGAGCCCCCAGGAGGTTCACCTTCCCCACCCAGAGCTGGTCACCCTGGTCCGTCCCGGCCAGGTCCTGCTTCTGGATGATGGGTTGCTGGAGTTCCGGGTGGAGGAGGTTAACGGGACCGATGTGATCTGCCAGGTGGTGCGGGGAGGGACGCTGAGCTCCCACAAGGGGATCAACGCGCCGGGTCTTCCCCTGACCCTGCCCGCCCTCACGGAGAAAGATCGGCTGGATGTGCGGTTCGCGGTGGAGCAGGGGATGGATTATCTCGCCCTCTCCTTTGTGCGCACCGCCGATGATGTGCGCCAGCTCCGGGCGCTCCTGCAAGATCTCGGGGCGTCGATTCCCATCATCGCCAAGATCGAGAAGCGGGAGGCGCTGGAGAACTTCGAAGCCATCCTGGAGGCGGCGGACGCTGTGATGGTCGCCCGAGGGGACCTGGGGGTGGAGATCCCGCCGGAGGAGGTTCCGATTCATCAGAAGCGGATCATCCGGCTGTGCAACCGCGCGGGCAAGCCGGTGATCACCGCTACGCAAATGCTCAACTCCATGGTCAGCCACCCGCGTCCCACCCGCGCCGAGGCCAGCGACGTGGCCAACGCGATCCTGGACGGGACGGACGCGGTCATGTTGTCGGCGGAAACCGCGACGGGGACCTATCCGGTGGAGGCGGTGCAGATGATGGCCCGGATCGCGCGGATCGCCGAGGGGGCGCTTCCACACCGTCAGTGGCTGGACCTGATCGGGGGATCCGCGGAGGTGACGGAGGCCATCAGCCGGGCGACGGTGGAGATCGCCGAGCAGATCGGGGCCCGGGCGATTGTCACGTCCACGATGTCGGGTTACACGGCCCGGATGATCGCCCGGCATCGCCCGTCTGTTCCCATCCTGGCCGTCACCCCGGTCCCGGCGACCCTGCGACGGCTAACGCTGGTGTGGGGGGTGGAGCCGGTTCTGATGCCCTCGGTGCGCACTACCGATGAGATGCTGGGGGCGGCCAGCCAGGCGGCTCTGCAGCGCGGTCTGGCGCGACCTGGGGATCTCATCCTCATCACGGCCGGCGTCCCCTTCGGCCGCCCAGGCCATACGAACCTATTGAAGGTGCATCGGATCGAACCGGCTCCCGCGTAGCCCCCCATCCGTTTCGGCGCTTGGAGTCCCTCGGCTCGGGCACCCCCC
>NZ_DAOUCJ010000006.1 GCF_034432235.1 Thermoflexus sp.
CAATGCGCTCAGATAAGCAATCAGATCCGCCACCTGCGCATCCGTCAGGTCTCCCCCGATCGCCGGCATCTGCCCACCCCCTTCCCGGATCTGCTGGGCGATAAACACGGGAGTATGCCGCCGCAGCTCATCCACCAGGATCGGGGCCGGCGGCTCAAAGCCCAGCCCAACCCCCGGCCTTCGCCCGCCATCCAGATGGCAGGATTCACATCGTTCCCGGAAAAGCGCACGCCCTCGCGCGACCGCCGCCGGATCCGGCGGGGAAGGGATCCGATGAAAGGCCGGCGGCCCTTCCAGGGTTCGGAGGTAGGCCAGCAGCTGCTCCATCTCTCCTTCTGAGAGACGGTCCTGGAAGCCCGGCATATCCCCTCGCCCTCTCCGGATTTGCTGGCGGATGAAATCGGCGGAATGTCGCTCGGCGACGCCTCGCAGCGAGGGACCGATTCCCGGCACGGTTCCCCCCTGAGGATGGCATCCTTCGCAGAGCGCGGCGAAGGACGCCGGGATGTTTCGGGGGGAAGGCGTGGGGGAGGGGGGAGCCGGCGAGGAAGCTGTCGGAAAGAGGGAAGGGGGCGAGGCCACGCGATCCGGTCCTGGAGTCGGAGGCTTCGGGACGCTCATACATCCGGCCCAACCGATCACGCCCAGCAGGATCCAGCGACGCCATCCGTGGCATCCTATCCAGAACCCCCGGCTGATGCATCCTCTGCGCGTCCTGATGGCTTCCGGCCTCATTGAAGCCTCATGGGAGGATTTCCACTTTCTGATACGCAACCATCCTTCCTGCAGTTCAACCGGGTTTCCAGCTATCATGGAAGGGATCCCGTGAAAAGAGGAGCCCGTCCATGAAGCGGATCGGAGCCTTCACATTTGTCCTCCACGCCCATATCCCTTATTGCCGTCGAGCGGGGCGCTGGCCGCATGGGGAGGAATGGCTGCACGAAGCCATCGCCGAGACTTACCTTCCGCTCCTGGATGCCCTTTACGAGCTCCATGCGCAGGGGATCCCTGCTCGCCTGACCCTCAGCCTCACTCCGGTGCTGGCGGATCAGCTGGCGGATCCTCTGATCCAGGATCATTTCGTCGAATACGTCGCCGATCGGCGGGGCCGGGCGGAGCAGGATGTGGCACGCTTCGAGCAGGAAGGGAACGCCCATCTTCGGGAGCTGGCCCGCTTTTATGTGGAGTTCTACGACCGGCGGCTCCGGCATTTCACCGGGCGATACGGGCGGGATCTGATCGGGGCCTTCCGGCAACTGCAGGAGGCAGGCGTTCTGGAGCTGGTGACCAGCGCAGCAACCCACGGCTACCTCCCCCTTCTCTCTCGGGATTCCTCCATCCGGGGACAATTGCGGGTGGGGGTGCAGACCTACCGGCGGTTCTTCGGCAGGGATCCCTTCTCCATCTGGCTCCCCGAGTGCGCCTACCGGCCGGCCTATCGCCTGCCCGATGGGACCATCCGGCCGGGCCTCGAGCTCTTCCTCGCCCGGGAAGGGCTCCGTCTGTTCTTCGCGGAAACCCATGCGGTGGAAGGGGGACGACCCGTGGGCAAGGCGGCGGGGGACGCCATCGGACCCTATGGTCAGATCGTGCGACATTATGTGATCCCCTTTGAAACCGTGGAACCGGCGCGGGGGACCACCTATCGGCCGTATTACGTGGCCCGCACGGATGCGCCAGGGGCGGCGCATTCGGGCGTGGCCGTGGTGGCTCGCAACAACCGGACCGGGATGCAGGTGTGGTCGGCCGACTGGGGGTATCCAGGGGATTTCGATTATCGGGAATTTCACAAGAAGGACGGGCGATCTGGGCTGCAATACTGGCGGGTGACCGGGAAAGTCGATCTGGGGGAGAAGGATTACTACTATCCGGAGTGGGCAGCTCACAAGGTGGACCAGCATGCCCGGCACTTCGTGGATCTGGTGCATGATCTCCTACGGGAATTCCATCGGGAGACCGGGCAGATCGGTCTGATCGCCTCGAATTACGATGCGGAGCTATTTGGCCACTGGTGGTTCGAAGGCGTGGATTGGATCCGGGAGGTCCTGCGGCGTCTGGCGGAAAGCGAGGAAGTCTGGCTGACCACCGCCCGGGCGTATGTGGAGGCGTATCCGCCCAGCGAGGTGCTGATCCTCCCGGAATCCAGCTGGGGGCTGGGAGGCGGGCACTGGACCTGGGACAACCCGGAGACCCACTGGATGTGGGAGCCGATCCACGAGGCGGAGGCCCGGATGGAACAGCTGGCCGCCCGGCATTTAGAGGCCGACAGGGCAACCCGGAAGGTCCTGAATCAGGCGGCCCGGGAGTTGCTTTTACTCCAGGCCAGCGACTGGCCCTTCCTGGTGACCACCGGCCAGGCCCGGGCTTACGCCATCGAGCGCTTTACGACCCACCTGGAGCGATTTGAGGCCCTCTGCCGCTCCATCGAGGCGGGGCGCCCGGATGAGGATCTGGCGGAGGAATACTGGGAGCTGGACCGGGTGTTCCCCGATCTGGATTATCGCTGGTGGAGGCCAGCGGTGGACGAGGGATCCGCATGAGATCTCAGGCCGCGGGCTTTGCTCCTTCCGACCACCGCCGGATGACCTCCTGCAGGAGGGCCCGGAGGTTAGGATCCGGCACCTCCTCTAATCGGCCGTAGCGCTGCCCGCCCACCGTGATGCCCAGGGTGCCGTCCGGCAGCGTCTCGAAGCGAACCGCCCGGTAGGGGAGCTCGGGGTGATGCTGGAGGAGTTCTTGAAGGATGGCATCCAGCTGCTCGGCCAGGGCCGGGACCGAGGGGGAGATCCCGGGGGCAGGCAGGGGAAGCGCCGCGGAGCCTTCGGTCATCCCCCGGATCGCTCGAAGGGCCTCCAGGACCAGCATCGCCGCCTGATGATCGTGGATCTCCCGCAGATGCCGGTAGCGTTGTTTTCCGACTTTCACCCACCAGGTTCCATCCGGGTCTCTAACCAGCGCGATGCCCGTCTCCGTTCTCGGGGGCGGCGGCGCTCCAGCCCTGGGCGAACCGCTTCCTCCCCGAAGGGCAAGCCCTAAGGATAGGCCCAGCAGGAGGCCCACGATCAGCGCCCCGCCCGCAAAGAGATAGATCAGCTCCAGGGGAACCATATGGGACCTTTCCCGAAACAGGTGGCGCCCTTCATCGTTTCCTGAGAGATTCCATGGCGGGATGGCTCTGGAGAATCCCTCGCCCTTCCTTGCAGTGATCGGCGAAAAGCAGCCTGACCTTTGCCCCGAACATTCCGCCGCTAACTTCCCCCCGATCGGGTGAGCGGATGGCCCAAGGTGCCCTCGCGACTCCAAGGGCTCCACCTAACGCAGGCGTCCGCGGTCGGCGGAGCCGAGGCCGAAGGCCGAGGTAGAGAGGTAGAGCGGATCTGCTGCACGCATGGTCAGGCGCTATTTGAGCGTGTGCTTTTGGTGGCGAGCCGCTAACCATTTTGCCAGAGATTCCGGGCTTTCGGTAGAACGTTTCCCGAAGAGCAGACCCTCTACCCCAATATCTTCATCCAGGTCCGGCCAGTGAATACCATAACCAGCCCCTGCAATCCGAAAATTCTGCCGCTCTTCCGGTGTGGCGTAGATCAAACGCGGATACCAGCTCAGCGGCACCGAGATGGTACGCCCATCCTCCAGATCCACACTGAGGGTGTCCTCTGTCACTCGAACCTGCATAATTTTAGGCAATGCTACTGTAATGACCACAGAACTCATCCCACCGCTCCCGAAGCACGGTTAGATGTTCTGTTCTTTCATTGTAGCACACCGGACGCTCCAGTGCCTAACGCCGGGTATCAGCGGCCGTGTTGGCCGCCGAAGATAAAGGTTCGGCTCACGGACTTCGACGGTGTTTGCAAGCCCGCGCTGTCCATGCATCAATCATGCACCCAGACCCAGGTGCCCGGGTTGTCGGGGGTGGCCCGCACGAAAGGCGCATCCCCATAAGGTTCCGCCCACTCGAACAGCCAGCGGGCGTCGATGGGCGCAAGGTTCACACAACCCCGGCTTTGCGGGAAGCCGAAGCGATCATGCCAGTAAGCCCCGTGAAGGGCGTAACCCTGATAGAAGAACATGGTCCACGGCACATCTTCCAGGTAGTAGTAACCGAAGATGTCTCCATCCATCAGTGTGGTTCGGGCCTTCACCTGGATCCGGAAGAGGCCAGTGACAGTCGGGGTGCGGGCGCGGCCGGATGAGATCAGGGTCGCGTAGACCAGCCGATCCCCTTCATAAGCCGCCAGGGTTTGCTCGTAGAGGTTCACCTCGATCCACTTTGAACCCGGTGGGATCCCCGCGGGCGGCCGGGTGGGAACCACCAGTCCCACGGCCTGTTCCCGGATCCACTGATGGGGGCCCACCCGATACCATCGCTGATCCCCAATGTGACGGATCTCTTCCACCGTGATCAGGGTGTAACGGGGCAGGACAGGGGCTTTCGGATCCGGCGCCCGGCCCGGCTCCTCGGAAGGCGGGGTGGCCTGAACGATCCAGCCGAAGGGACGGGTGGGCGGGGTGCTGAAGGCCACCCCGTGGAAGCTGGAGGGGGCTCCGAAGGCCAGATACGAGGCCTCGATGTATTCCTCTCGATTGATCTGATAGAAGACTTTCCCGCCCGTCTCCACCCGGCCGTGCACGCTCACCCACACATAGCCCCCGGGGAAGATCCGCCGGGGAGAGCCACCGCTCAGCGCATCCTCCGGTGAACGATACGTCGGAGCCGGGGCCCGCACATAGGCATAGATATAAGGAACCAGCGGTTGGGACGAGGTTCCAGTCCGGCCCCGATAGGACCCCGGAGGATCCGCCTTCCCATTGGCGGAGATCGGGGAAGATGTTCGCGGGGGAACCGGGCGGGGGCAGAACGTCGGGTCCCCATCAGGAGGAATACAACGGTCCATCACGGAAAGGATCAGTCCCAAAAATCCCAGGATGAGCGCCACCATGAGTCCTCCCCACCGATGGTTTGTTGAGCATAACCCGTGAAAGCGTTCGGAAACTCACACGAAGATACATCGGATAAAACAAATGAAAATGAATAAAGATCGTCCGAATCTTCGTGTCTCTGTGCGAATCTCCTGAAGTCGCCGCGTCTTCGAACGCTTTCCCAAACCCATGATAAGCCCGATAGCCAACCCGGAGCGTGAGGAAGAGGTTTAACGGATTCTGACCCCAAGGTTGACCTTTCTCTAATTATAACGTAACGGGAATTCCAAAAGTTCCTGGACGCCTGCCCTATGGGAAATGGATGACTGCCCAACCTATGCGCCATCCATTCCTGCGGGTTTTTCCCGAGAGGCCTGCAGGAGAAAAGAGACGTGGGAGGCCGGGCAGGCCGTCGAAGGCGGCTGTCCAGCCCCATATCACGGAGCGGTTTCCCCAGCCGCCTTTCTGGGCGAGCCGGAAAATCGACCTTTCGAGGCGCCATCGCCTCAGGCGTCCGCCTTCCCGTCGCCGCTGAAGCGGCTCCTGCCACGCTTCCGGTTTATAATGGCGTGAACTCAGGGTGATCCCTCGAAGAGTCGAGCCAGCTCATCCCGGGGGAAAGGCTGGAGGGGTTCGCGTCGGCCGGCGCGTTCGATCCAGGCCCCTTCCTCCACAGGCTGGAGCTCCCCGATGATCGCGGCCGGGCGCCCGGCCGCGATCAGCGCGTCCCGGATCGCCGGCGCATCTTCGGGTGGAGCGACGATGAGGAGCGAACCGGAAGCCAGCAGGCCCCATGGATCCAGTCCATAGTGCTGGCACAGGGTCCGGGTCTCCGGATAGATCGGCACGGCCTCGTGGTCCACCCGGATCCCGAGGCCGGCGGCCTGGGCCAGTTCCCAGAGCCCGGTGGCCAATCCTCCCTCCGTCGGATCATGCATCGCGTGCACCCGACCCGCCCTCAGGGCGATCTGCGCATCCTCCAGCACGCTGATCCCGGGATTGTAAAGGAAATCGGCGCAGCGCTCGAGGAACGCTTCCCCGAAGATCGGCAACAGCTCCGCGCGCTTCTCCCGGGCGATCACGGAGGTGCCCTCAATGGCGATCGGTTTGCTCAGGATCACCGGATCCCCAGCCCGGGCGCCCCGCGGGGTGATCAGGCGATCCGGAGGCACTTCCCCCAGCATAAATCCGGCGATGATCGGCCGGTCCAGACCATAAGTGACCTCGCTGTGGCCACCGATCAATGTGACCCCGATCGCCTCACAGGCGGAGCGAAGCTGCTGGAAGATCCGCTCGACCAGCTCCACATCGGTGCGTCCTTCCGGCAGGAGGAGGATGGCCACCATCCAGCGGGGGAGGGCGCCGGTGGTCGCGATATCGTTGGCGTTGATCTGAACGGCATACCACCCGATCGCATCGGTGGCGAATGTGATAGGATCCGCCTTGACCACCAGACAGCGATCCCCCATATCGACTACCGCCGCGTCCAAACCGATCCCTGGCCCAAGCCATACCCGGGGATCCGGGATCGGGAAATCCAGCAGGCGCCGCATAAGCTCCAGGGGAAGCTTTCCTACTGGGAAGATCTCGGACATCGTTGTCTATCCTCCTCTCCCGCTTTTTGCCCACGGCCCCGCTGCCTTCAGGCTCCAAAGGCCTCGTAGCGCCGGATCCCCAGCCGCCAGAGCAGAACAACCAGGCTGACTGCGAAGGTCAACCAGAGTCCCTGGGCCATGAAGCCCTGAGCAATACGGTCCGGCGGGAGCCGCCCCAGCAGCATCTCCAGCGGAAATGACAGCATGAGAGGGAAGGGAGTCCAGCGCAGCAGTTGCTGGATCCCTTGTGGCATCAGGGCCAGGGGAATCACATACCCGGACCCCAGTGCCTTGATGAAGAACCAAACTTCATGAAAGGCCACCGCCTGCGAGGTCCAGAAAGCGGTGAGGCCGATCGCATATTGAAAGAAGAATTCCAGCAACAGGGCCAGGAATGTGGCGGCAGCGACCCGAAGCAGGTTGATGGGCGTGAGATCGAGCTGAGAGCCTGGATACAGATAGAGGGCTAAAGCGATGGGGGGGCCAACCAGCAGGGCCTGGATCGGGCGGGAGGCCAGCGTCCGGGCCAGGTCGTAATGCAGGGGATGAAGGGGCCGCAGCAGCCGGGCGCTCAACCCTCCCGTCCGGATATCCCGGTTCAGATCCCAGACGATCCATACCCCAGTCATCCGGCGCAGGAAGATGGCGGACAGGTAGTATCCCACGAAGGTCCCCGCGTCGAAGGAGCCGATCGGCCCTTCCCGGGCCATGGAGAGCCAGACGGCGAGCATCACCAGCGGCACGGCCCCGGAGAGGATCCAGATGAGGATCTGCACCCGATATTCCAGGGTCCGGGCCCAGTAAATCCGCAGCAGCGTGGGATAAGCGCGCAGGGTCGCGCGGATCGCGGCGACACTTTCCGAAATCCGGGTCGGATGCTGCGGGATCGCCATGGTGCGGATCGCTCCAATCCGAGCCGGGTGAAGTCGAACGATCAACGGGATGGGGCCGCTGCTCTTCCGTGCTGGGAGGGATGAGGATAGAGGGGCTGGGCCCCTGGGTCCGGATCAACCCTCCGCATACCCTTTGGGCTCTTCCTCTTCTCCTGGCTCCGGCCAGCGGGCCGCCCGCCTGGGTTCCCGTTCCACCGCCTCGGCGAAAACCCTCCGGATGACTTCCTCCACGGGAGGCTCCTCGATGGCCAGGTCGGTTACCGGCAACGCCGTGAGCAGCGCCGCGGCGATCTCCGCGGTTCGAGCCCGGGGGACCCGGAGTTCAGCCCGGTGGGAGTTCAGGCTCAGCACCTCGCCAAAAGGGGAGAGGGCGCTTAGGGGAAGAGGCCGCGCCATAGTCACCCGCACGATGCGATAGGGCGTCACCCGCTCCGCCAGCGCTTCCAGATCTCCATCATAGAGCAGATGGCCTCGATGAATCACCAGCACCCGCCGGCACAGGGCGGCCACATCGGCCATATAATGGCTGGTGAGCAGAACCGTGGCTCCGGTCCGGCGGTTATACTCCCGGATGAAATCCCGAATCCGGGCCTGCATGGTCACATCGAGGCCGATGGTGGGCTCGTCCAGGAACAGCACCCGCGGTCGATGAAGAAGGGCGGCGGCCAGCTCGCATTTCATGCGCTCTCCCAGGCTGAGCTTGCGCACCTGTTTGGTGAGCAATCCCTCCAGATCCAGCAGCTCGGCCAGCTCATCCAGCGTGCGTCGGAACTCCGCCTCCGGGATCCCGTAGACCGCCTGGTTGAGCAGAAAAGTCTCGATGGCCGGCAGGTCCCACAGCAGCTGTTGCTTCTGGCCCATCACCAGCGTGATCTGACGCAGGAAGGCCCGCTCCCGGCGCTGGGGGATGAACCCCAGCACCCGGACCTCGCCGGCGGTGGGGTGGAGGAGGCCTGCCAGGATCTTCAAGGTGGTGGTTTTGCCTGCCCCGTTCGGGCCGAGAAAGCCTACGATCTCCCCCGGTTCGATGGTGAACGAGACATCCTCCACCGCGCGGATCACCCGATAGCGGCGGCGGAAGAACGCCGTCAGGGATCCCAGCAACCCTGGCGCCTTATGGTGCGCCTTGTAGTATTTGTGGAGCCGATAGACTTCGACCGCCAGCATCCCAGGTTGCTCGGAAGAAGATCCGGATGGCGAGTTGGCCTGACCGAGGGGAGTTCTGGTTGTGATCCTCCGCTGTCGCGGCGATAAGGTCATGATGACGGGTTATCCAGATCCCTGCTGGGGATCATCGGAGGGGGAGGAAACCGGCGGATGGGGCTGGGCGCGTTCCTCGGCTCCCATGAAGGCCAGCAGCAGTAGCATCCCCACCACGATCGCACTGTCTGCCAGATTGAAGACTGGCCAGAACTTGAAATCCAGGAAATCCGTGACGGATCCGAACCGGATCCGGTCGATCAGGTTTCCAAACGCTCCTCCCAGTTGAAGGCCCACGGCGATCTGAACCGGCCACCCCGCTGTCGCCAGCTGCCGGGTGTAGAGGAGCAGGAAGGCGATCACCACCACCGCGACCGCGATGAGGACCGATCCCCATTCCCGGAACAGGCCGAAGGCGATGCCGGTGTTCGTGACGTGAGTGAAGGTGAAGTAGCGGGCCAGGGCCGGGATGGGGGCCCAGGATTCATACAGGGCCAGGTTCCCCCGCACCCACGCCTTGCTCAGCTGATCAGCAGCCAGCGTGGAAAAGGCGACAGCGCCTATGATCCAGCGGCGTCCCATAGCCAGCGCCTCCACCGATTGAGGTCGTGTCCCCGCATTTCACAAGCCCTATCGGAAGGCCTCGCCAGATCCGCGCTCCCGTTTGGATTGACAGTCCAGACAGAGGGCCGCGAAAGGGATGGCCTTCAGGCGGGCGATATCGATCGGCCGGCCACATGCCTGGCAGATCCCATATGTGCCCTCCTCCATCCGCTGGATCGCTGCTTCCACTTCCTGAAGGCGGATTTCCAGATGGCGGCGTAACGCAGCCCGGGTCGTTTGATCCAGCACATCTGTAGCGTCATCGGCCATGTGATCATGGTAACCGATCCCCTCCGGCGCGCGGGCATCCAGTCGGGCCAGCTCTTCTTTTAATCGAACCCGCTCTTCCTCGAGCACCCGGCGGAACCGATCAAATGGAACGGCCATCGCCCGCCTCCTCTCTGGCGGAACTTCAGACAACGCCGGAGCTGGCCTGCATTCAGGCGCCTGTCCATGCTCTCCCATTCGAGCCGCCCAGTGTATTCCTTAAATATATAACTCGACATATAACTCGACAGGGCGTTGCCTTGAGGCCAGCAGCTCCCATTCAGATTGTAAAACGTGGTGAAGGTCTTGTCATCTGAAATCTGAACCGGATAGTTGAAGAGCCAGGACCCAGCACGGACATGGACTTACGCCCTGAGGCGCCCATTCCGGGAGGCGGGATGACCTTCCCCAGGCCCCCTGGACCTTCAGGAGGCCGGAGGGCCGACAGCGCTCCTCTGTTGTGAAAAAGATTTAACCCATCTTTCGGGAAACCCGAAAGAACGCTTCACCTCTCTCGCAGGAAGTTTCATTAAGATGAGGGTGAACCTGAGCCGAGGGAGGATCGCATGGAGACCATTATGGAGATAGACGAGCGGCTTCAACGGCTCCGGGAGGAGCTCACCCGTCTGGTCCGGGAAGGGGAAGACGAGGAGGGGATCCGTCTCCGGGGCCTGCTGGCGGAGATGGAACGCCTGGAGGCGCTGCGTCGGGAATGGCGGGCTTGGCGCATGGCGGCGTGACGCCAGGCTTCACCGCCCGTGCGCTCGGGGAGGCGATCCCCAGAGTGCATACGCGGATCCTTCGAAAGCCTGCGCTGTGAATCAACAGGCTGGAAGGCTGAGAGATGCCATGTGAGGTACGGGACAGGAGGGCAATCATGCCAGTGCAAATCGCGGATGAGGGTTCAGAGTGCCTGAGCTTCTGGAGCGCGCTGCGTCGTTCCGCGGAGGGCCTGTATCCCGGTTATGCGGAGCTGGCGGATCTGCGATTCGCCCTGGATGAGGGCTGGATCATCGAGCCGCCTGTTTACGTTTATCGAGAGGAGGGGTGGCGGCCTTACTGCCATATCCTTCTGCGGCGAGCAGAGCGTCAGGTATTGCTCAGCCTTCCGGAGAGCGATGTCCTTCGTCGGTTCCTGGAGGAACAGCGCGTCCCCCTGGAGCTTCGCTCGATCAGCGTCCGGGCGAAGCGGTCGGCGCGGGCCCGGAGGGCCGGATAGAAGTCTCTGGTCGTTTCTCCGTCTCAGGCCGCTCTCGGGTGGCCTGAGGCGGGAAAACGAAGGGGGAAAGCCTCGTTTTCCCGAGGAACCCAATCCTGGACAGGAGGAGGAAGGTCATGAATCTGCGTTCTGCCCTCGCTGCGTGGATGTTCGGGTTCGCGCTGGTCACGGCGGCGTGCCAGCCCGCCGCCACGCCAACGGCGGCTCCGCCGGCTTCCCCGTCAGGTGGGGAAATCAAAACCACGGCTACCCCGGCTCTACAGCTGAGTGGGGAGATCAAAATCGATGGCTCCTCCACGGTCTACCCCATCACCGAAGCGGTAAGCGAGGAGTTTCAGAAGGCCAATCCGGGTGTGAAGGTAGTGGTGGGAGTGAGCGGAACAGGCGGCGGCTTCAAAAAGTTCTGCAACGGAGAGATAGACATATCCAATGCTTCGCGACCCATCTCGAAAGCCGAGATGGATAGCTGCGCCAGGAACGGCATCGAATATATCGAGCTTCCGGTGGCTTATGATGCCCTCTCCGTGGTGGTCAATCCGCAAAATGACTGGGCAGCCTGCATGACAGTAGCGGAGCTAAAGAAGATCTGGGAACCGGAAGCGCAGGGGAGGATCACCCGCTGGAATCAGGTGCGGCCGGAGTGGCCGGATGCGCCGTTGAATCTCTTCGGCCGGAGCACGGATAGCGGCTCCTTTGATTATTTCACCGAGGCCATTGTAGGCAAACCGAAAGCCAGCCGCGGGGATTACACCGCCAGCGTAGACACGAACGTGGTGGTTCAGGGGGTGGCGAGCGATAAATACGCCCTGGGGTACATTGGGTTCGCTTATTATATCGAAAACCCAGGAAAGGTGAAGCTGGTGGCCATCGATAGC
>NZ_DAOUCJ010000007.1 GCF_034432235.1 Thermoflexus sp.
GCCCCGCGAACGCTTCAGATAGGCCCGTGGCTCCGCTCCGAGGTCGGCTGCCCGCAAGAGCCCTCCTGTTCACGTATGGGTATGCTTTCGCTATCCTCCCAGCCTGCCTCATGCCGCGCAATACACACGGAATGTTCGAAAACCAACATCAGGAAATTCCGGATATAGTGGATGGGGAGCTGCTCACACCCCTCGGAAGGAGGGTGAGCGTTCGGACGGTATGGATCGTGGAAGGGGAAGAGGAAATCCCCCGGTTCGTAACCGCCTATCCTCAAACAGGAGAGTAAGCCATGATTCGAGAATTGGACAGCATGGTGCTGGCGCGAGATATACCGGAGCACGGTCTTAAAGCCGGAGACGTAGGAGTTGTGGTTCACATCTCTGGCCTCTCCACAAACGCTTTCCCCGCATAACGCCACGCTGGACCGGGAAAACTTGACGAACCCCCCGGCTCCCTCTATGCTGAGTGAGCGCTCACTTCATGGGAGGCTCCGATGGCATCCCGGATGGCCGGGGAAGCGCGGCGAGCGCAGATCCTGGAAGCAGCGGCGCAGGTCTTCGCCCAGCATGGGTTCCGGGGGGCCACCACCCGGGCCATCGCCCGGGCTGCCGGAGTGGCCGAGGGGACGATTTTCCGATACTTTCCGACCAAACGACATCTGCTCCTGGCCCTGTTCGAGGCCTTTGTCATCCGGCCGATCCAGCAGCAGCTCCAGACGCTGGAGACCATGGAACCCCGGGAGTGGCTGGAGGCGTTCCTCGTGGAACGCCTGACGGCGATGCGCGCCCGCCTTCCCCTGATGCAGGCCCTGTATCAGGAAATCCGAACGGACGAGGCCGTGCGTCAGATGTTTGTGGAACAGATCGCCCGGCCTTTCCTGGAACAGGTGCAGGCGCTGCTGGCCGCCGCGCTGCAGCGACGGCAGCGCCCATTCCATCCCGCTCTGATCCTGTGGGCGATCTGGGGAGCCCTTCATGGGGTGACCGTCTTTGGCATGGAAATGGACCCTGGCCTGGCGGCCCTTCCCCCCGAGCAGATCGCCCGGGAGCTGACGGCGCTGTTCCTGTGGGGGCTGGAGGGCCATCCCGATGAACCCGCCAGGAGGTGAACGACCGATGCGAAGCCGCCGATGGTTGTGGTTCATCCTGCTCATCCCGCTGTTCCTGATCGGCGCCTGGGCGCTCTTCCAGCGCGCCCAGGCGCAACCGCCCGCCTTCCCGGAGACGGCGACGATCCGGCGAGGAACGCTCCGGATCACCCTGAGCGCAGCGGGCAAGATCCGCCCCCGCGCCCAGGCCGCCCTGAACTTCGCAACGGCTGGCACGGTGGCGGAGATCTTCGTCCGGGAAGGAGAGGCCGTTCGCAAAGGGCAGCCCCTGGCCCGTCTGGATACGACAGATCTGGAGCTGGCGGTGCGCCAGGCGGAGATCGCCTACCTCACCCAGCAGGTGATCTACAGTCAGACCGTTCAGGGTCCCAAAGCGGAGGAACTGGCCGCCGCGCGAGCGGCCGTGCGCAGCGCCCAGGCGGCTTTGCAGGCCCTGGAGAAAGGGCCCGATCCCATCGATCTGGAGATCGCCCGGTTGAACGTGGAGATCGCCAAGAACGCCATCTGGCAGGCGCAGCTGACCCGGGATAAAACCGCAGGCACGCCGCTCGCCGCGCCGGTCGATCTGGATCTGGCCAAAGCCCGGGTGGGGCAGGCGGAGCTCCAGGCGGAGGTCGCCCGGCTCCAGTACGAGAAGCTGAAGGCGGGGGCCCGACCCGAACAGCTGGAAGCCGCCCGGGCCCAGCTGGCCCAGGCCCAGGCCAACCTGACCCGGATGCAGCCCGATGCGCTGACCATCGAGCGCGCGCGCCTGCAGCTGGAACAGGCCCGTTTGCAGCTGGAGCAGGCCCGGCGCCGCCTGGAACAGGCCACCCTGGTGGCGCCCTTCGACGGCACGGTCGTCGCCCTGAACATCGAGGTCGGCCAGGTCGTCGGCGCAGGCATCCCCGGAGGGGCCGTCCTCCTCGCGGATCTGAGCGATCTCTACCTGGATCTGACCGTGGATGAGGTGGACGTTGTCCGCCTGAAGGAGAAAATGCCCGTGGAGATCACCCTGGATGCCCTGCCCGGGCGCACGTTCCGGGGCCATATCGAATCCATCGCCCCGGTGGCCATGGAAGCCGGGAGCGCAGCCACTTACCGGGTCCGGGTGGTGCTGGATGAGCGGGATCCCGCCCTGCGGTCAGGCATGAGCGCCACCGTGGAGATCGAAGTGGATCGCCGGGAAAACGTGCTGCTGGTGCCCAACGCCGCGGTCCGCCGCGATCGGAGCACCGGGCGAGCATTCGTCAACCGTGTGGTGGGCGATCGGGTGGAGGAAGTGGAGATCCGTCTGGGCGCTCAGGGTGAAACCGAAAGCGAGGTGCTGGAAGGATTGCGCGAAGGCGATATCGTGGCCCTCGGCGACCTCCGGCCGCCTACCGTTTTCCGCCTCTTCGGACCCAGGCGGTAGCTCTGCCACTGCCGGTTCGCATCAACCCTCTGGTTGGTATCAACGTTCCACTTTCGCAGGGCGATCCTCCAGGCCAATAGGCCGCGAGAAAGGCGTTCTTGACAAGCAGGGAAATCCAGGGTATATTTAGGGCCAAACTTGGAAGATCAAGCGTCATGATGCCCCATCAGCCATTCTGGATGACGTGGATCAAAAAAGCCGCTGCGCCTCCAGGCCCGGACGGTAGTCCGGTCCTGACGTAGCGGCTTTTTGTATCCGTCAGGATCCCAACCCCCAGGCTACCGTCCGGCGGCCTGGGGGTTTCTTTTTTCACAGGACCCAGGATGTTCGGATCGAAGGGAAGTCGGGAATCGGATGGGCGGGGAAATCGCCTGCCCGGTTCCTCTTAACTTCATCCTTTGCGATGGAGGTGGATCATGCCCAGCGGGATCTGTCCGGAGTGCGCGGCCCATGTGCCGCTGCGAGAGGATGTGGTGCTCCATGAATTCCTGACCTGCCCCGAATGTGGCACGGCTCTGGAGGTGGTTTCTCTTTCCCCTCTGACCCTGGATCGCGCGCCCCAGGTGGAAGAGGACTGGGGGGAGTAGGAGGCGATGCCGATGCGGATCGCCCTGTTCTGCACGCTGGTGCGTACAGAGGAGAAGTGGCTGCTGGAGGCGTTCCGGCGTCGGGGCGTGGAGGCAGAAGTCATCCGCGATCGCTCAACGATCCTGGAGGTCGGCGCCCCGGACGGCTGGAACCGCTTCGATGCGGTGCTGATGCGCTCCCTCAGCCACTGGCAGGCGCTCCACGCCGCGCAACTGCTGGAGGATATGGGCCTGCCGGTCATCAACCCGGCGGCGGTGATCCATACCTGCGCCGATAAGCTCCTCACCACCGCGGCCCTGGTTCGAGCCGGCGTCCCAACCCCGCGCGTCCGGGTCGCCTTCTCTCCAGAGGGGGCGCTGCAGGCCATCGAGGAATGGGGCTATCCGGTCGTCCTCAAGCCGGTGCTCGGCTCGTGGGGACGGCTGCTGGCCCGGGTGAACGATCGGGATGCCGCGGAAGCCCTGCTGGAGCACAAGGAGACGCTCGGGGGCTTCGCCCACGGTGTCTATTACATCCAGGAATACATCCCCAAGCCCGGGCGGGACATCCGGGCCTTCGTTGTGGGCGGCGAGACCATCGCGGCCATCTACCGGTCTTCGGAACACTGGATCACCAACACGGCCCGGGGCGGCCGCGCCTCCAAGTGCCCAATCACTTCCGAGCTGGCCGACCTCTGCGCGCGGGCGGCCGCCGCCGTGGGCGGCGGGGTCCTCGCCATCGACCTTTTCGAGGATCCCCAGCGAGGACTTCTGGTCAACGAAATCAACCATTCCATGGAGTTTCGTAATTCGGTGGAGCCTACCGGCGTGGACATCCCCGGAGCGATCGTGGAGTTTGTGATCCGGGTGGCCCGCGATGGGTGGGCCGCCGCTCACTCCCACCCTCATCCTCGGGAGGTCCAGCGATGGAACGGGTCCGCGTGAGCATCGTGGGGGCCTCCGGCTACGTGGGCGGGGAGCTTCTCCGCCTGCTCCTGCGCCATCCGCGGGTGGAGATCGCCCAGATCACCTCCGAATCCCACGCCGGGGAGCCGGTCCACCGCGTGCATCCTCACCTGCGCCGGGCTGCCGTGCTCACCTTCTGCCGGATGGGAGATCTTCGCCCATGCGATGTGCTCTTCGTCGCCCTGCCTCACGGCGAGGTCGCCCCCCGCATCGAATCCTTCGCCGCCCTGGCGCCTGTGGTGGTCGATCTCTCAGCGGACTTTCGGCTCCGCGATCCGGAAGCCTACCGCCGCTGGTATGATCGCCCACATCCCCATCCGGAGTGGCTCTCCCGCTTCGTTTACGGCCTGCCCGAGTGCTACCGGGAGGATCTGCGCGGAGCTCGTTATATCAGCGGGGTCGGCTGCAACGCCGCCGCCGCCATCCTGGCCCTTTGGCCACTGGTTCGGGCCGACATCCTGGATCCAGACCGCCCCATCCTGGTGGATGTCAAGGCCAGCTCCTCGGAGGCGGGCCGTGAACCGAACCCCGGATCCCACCATCCAGAGCGCCACGGCGCCATCCGACCGTATGCCCCCGTCAGCCACCGTCACACCGCCGAGGTCCGCCAGGCCCTGGGCCGTGACACCATCGCCCTCTCTGTGACCGCCGTGGACGCGGTGCGAGGGGTGCTGGCCACGGCGCACGCATGGCCTCGCGCGCCTCTGGCTGAATCCGATCTCTGGCGGATCTACCGCACAGCCTATGGGGAGGAGCCCTTTATCCGGATGGTGAAGGACCGGCAGGGCCTCCACCGGCTGCCGGACCCCAAGGCCGTAATCGGAAGCAACTTCGCGGATGTGGGCTTCGCTGTGGAGGAGGAAACGGGGCGGATCGTCGCTCTGTGCGCCCTGGACAACCTGATGAAAGGCGCAGCAGGATCGGCGGTTCAGTCCCTGAACATCGCCATGGGCTGGCCGGAGACCGCCGGGCTCGACCTGATCCCAGTATATCCGGCATAGCGCGTATTCATGAAGAACCGCGCTGTAGGTCTTCCGGTGTGGAGCGAACCATTTCCTGCAACCTGCATATCCCCACCGCTCGGGAGGCACACCATGTGGGTGATCAAGATCGGCGGGAACGCCGCCGTGAACGCGGAGGCCGTCCTGGAGGAGCTGGCCGCATGGGCCCGGGAAGGCCGGCGCTGGGTGCTGGTCCACGGGATCTCCGCGGAAGCAGATGCGCTGGGGGAGGCCCTGGGGCATCCGCCCCGCTACGTGACGTCGGCCTCCGGGTTCACCAGCCGCTACACCGATGAGCGCACGCGGGACATCCTGCTGATGGCCTATGGCCGGGTCAACGCCCACCTGGTGGCCGGCCTGCGCCGCCGTGGAGTCCACGCCATCGGCCTGAGAGGGATCGACGGGGGGCTGCTGCTGGCTCGCCGGAAGGAAGCGCTGCGGATCCGCGAGGGGGATCGCTTCCTGATCCTGCGGGGGGATTATTCGGGGACGCCCATGGGGGTGAACGCGGCGCTGCTCCGCGCGCTTCTGGAACAGGGGCTCTACCCGGTGATCGCCCCGATGGGGATCACGCCGGAAGGGGAGGTCGTGAACGTCGACGGGGATCGAGCGGCCGCGGCCATCGCCACGGCCCTTCGAGCGGAGGGGCTGATTTTCCTCACGGGCGCCCCCGGCTTGCTCCGGTCGTTCCCGGATGAGCAAACACGGGTGGCGGAGCTGCGCCTCGAGGAGCTGGAGGAAGCGATGGCCTGGGCGCAGGGGCGCATGCGCCATAAGCTCCTGGCGGCGCGGGAGGCCCTTCAGAACGGCCTTCGCTGCGTCTGGCTGGCCGATGGTCGCCGCCCCACGCCCCTGACCGCTGCCCTCCAGGGGGAAGGAACCCGTATCCTCGCCACGCCTTCCGGGATCCCCCTGCAGGTGGAAGCCATGGGCTCCGAACAGCCCCTGTCCGCTTCCGGGCGAAAAAAAGGATAAGGGTCCGCCTGCGACTTCCGACGAAACACCATCCGAGCTCATTCGGGGGCCAATCCTCCGCTATCTCCATCAGGAGGTTTGTCGGATGGATGTCCGGGCGATCGAAAGCCGCTACACCAGCGGCGTCTACCCCAAGCGAGACCTGGTGCTGATCCGGGGGGAAGGCGTGTATGTGTGGGACGCGGAAGGACATCGCTACCTGGACGCCACCGGCGGCCAGGGGGTTGCCCTCCTGGGCCACAATCCTGCGGCGGTCCGGGCGGCCCTCCGGGAACAGATGGACCGCCTGATGATTTGCCCGGAGATCTTTTACAACGACCGGCGCGCGGAGCTGCTGGAGGCGCTTCAGAGCATCCTCCCCGGTGGCCGGGCATGGCGGATCTTCCTGTGCAATTCCGGAGCGGAAGCGGTGGAGGCGGCCATCAAGTTCGCCCGCTGGCGCACCGGACGCAGGGAAATCATCGCCGCCCGCCGCGCCTTCCACGGGCGCACGATGGGCGCCCTTTCCGCCACCTGGAACCCGGCCTATCGTCAGCCCTTTGAGCCGCTGGTTCCGGGTTTCCGCCATATCCCCTTCAACGACGTCGACGCCCTGGAGGCCGCCATCGGCCCGGAAACCGCCGCCGTGATCCTGGAGCCCGTTCAGGGGGAGGGAGGCGTATGGCCGGCGGATCCGGCGTTCCTGCAGGCGGCGCGGAAGCTGTGTGACGATCGCGGCGCCCTGTTGATCTTCGATGAAGTGCAAACCGGCTTCGGGCGCACCGGGCGCTGGTTTGCGGCGGAGCATTACGAGGTGCTTCCCGACCTGTTCGCCATGGGCAAGGGAATGGGAGGGGGATTCCCCATCGGCGCCGTCGCCTTCCCCGCTGATTGGGGCCCCCTGCCCCCGGGCGCCCACGGCTCCACCTTTGGGGGGAACCCGATGGCCTGCGCCGCGGCTCTTGCGGTGATCGAAACCCTCCGGCGAGAACAGCTGGTCGAACGGGCAGCCCGTCTGGGCGCACAGTTCCAGGAACGCCTGCGTCAGATCCGCTCCTCCCTCGTGCGGGAGATCCGGGGCCTCGGCCTGATGATCGGCGTGGCCCTGCGGGCGCGCGCCACGCCGATCCTCCGCCGCATGATGGAAGAAGGCGTGCTGGCCCTTCCCGCCGGCCCCGATGTGGTGCGGTTTCTCCCCCCTCTGATCGTGGAAACCCATCACCTGGAGCAAATCGCCAGCGCCCTGGAACGCGCCCTTCACGAATCCGCCACGCCCGTTCCTTCCGCCGTCGAAGGAGGGGAAGGATGATCCGGGTGGATGATCCGGAAGCCCTCGCTCTTCTGGAAGCCCTGGTTCGCTTTCCCAGTCCCTCGGGGGCCGAAGGGGAGGCGGCCGCGTTCCTCACCCGCTGGATGATGGCGCACGGATTCGAGGCCTGGGTGGATGAGGCCGGCAACGCCGTGGGAAGCATGGGGGAAGGCCCCCGGACCCTCCTGCTTCTGGGGCACCTGGACACGGCCCCGGGGGAGATCCCGGTGCGGGTGGAGAACGGTCGCCTGTATGGCCGGGGAGCGGTCGATGCGAAGGGTCCGCTGGCGGCGGCGGCCGTCGCGGTCGCCCGGGTGGGCGCTCGACCGGGGTGGCGATGGGTGGTGGTCGGCGCGGTGGAAGAGGAAGCCGCCACCTCTCGCGGCGCGCGCCATCTCTTGCAAACATGGTCCCCTCCCGATATGGTCCTGATCCTCGAGCCCAGCGGGGCCGACGCCATCACCCTGGGCTACAAAGGTCGGATGCTCCTTCATCTCCGCCTCGAAGCGCCCAACCGCCACACGGCTATCCCGGAGCCGAACCCGGCGGAACGGCTGGTGGATCTGTGGATCACCCTTCGGGAGCGCGCCCGGGCCGCTTCCTCCGGGAACCGCATCTTTGAGCAGATCACCCCTTCTCTTCGCCGGATCCAGGCGGATGGGGACGGCCTCCGGGAATGGGCGGAGATGACCGTGGGGTTCCGACTGCCGGAGGCCTGGCCGCCGGAGCGATGGCGGGAGGCGATCCGACCGATCCTGGATACGGCAGGGGCAACCTGGCGGACCGAGGGGGAAGAGCCCGCGTGGCGGGCTTCCGCCGACACCCCACTGGTGCGGGCGTTGCTCGCCGGGATCCGGGGGGAAGGGCTCCACCCCCGCTTTCTCTTAAAATCCGGGACCTCGGACATGAACGTCGTGGGGCCAGCCTGGCGCTGCCCGATCGCCGCCTATGGGCCGGGCGATGCCCGACTGGATCACACCCCGGAGGAGCACATGGAGCTGACCGAATACGTAACCGGAATTCGCGTGCTGACGCGGGCGCTGGAATGGATCGCTGCGCAAGCGTAGAGGCGCAAAGGGGATCCGCCCCATCGGGGAGGGCGTGAAGCGATCTCCCCAACCTCCAAACCCCAGGAAGGGAGGCAACCACCATGCCGCTGGATCACTTTTATATCATCGAATCCACCCTTCGCGAAGGGGAGCAATTCGTAGGAGCCCATTTTTCTACCGAGGACAAGATCCGCATCGCCCACGCCCTGGACGAGTTCGGGGTGGAATATATTGAGCTGACCAACCCCTCGGCCTCACCGAAGAGCTTTGAAGATTGCCGCGTCATCGCCCGTCTGGGGTTGCGTTGCAAAGTGCTGACGCATATCCGCTGCCACCTGGAGGACGCCAGGCGGGCGCTGGAGACCGGCGTGGACGGGATCGATGTGGTCATTGGGGTCTCCTCGTATCTGCGGGCCTTCAGCCACGGCATGAGCGTGGAGGAGATCATCGACCGGGCTGCGGAGGTGCTGACGTTCATCCGGGAGCAGGCTCCCCATATCGAGCTTCGCTTCTCCACCGAGGATACTTTCCGCAGCGATCCGGCAGATCTCCTGCGCGTATATCTGGCGATCGATCGGCTGGGAGTGGTGAACCGGCTGGGGATCGCCGACACGGTGGGCATCGCGACCCCCAGCCAGGTGGCCTGGCTGGTCGGCACCCTGCGACGGCTGACCCGGGCGGACATCGAATTCCATGGCCACAACGATACGGGGTGCGCCATCGCCAACGCCTTCGCCGCTCTCGAGGCCGGCGCGACCCACATCGATACCACCGTCCTGGGCATTGGGGAGCGCAACGGCATCACCCCGCTGGGAGGCTTCATCGCGCGGATGTATACCATTAACCGGGATCTGGTGCGGCGCAAGTATAACCTGAGGAAGCTGCGCGAGATCGAACAGATGGTGGCCGAGATGGTGGGGGTGGAGATCCCTTTCAACAATTACATCACCGGGATGGCCGCTTTCACCCACAAGGCCGGCATCCACGCCAAGGCCATCCTGAACAACCCGGAGACCTATGAGGCGCTGGACCCCCAGGACTTCGGGATGACCCGTTACATCTCCATTGCGCACCGGCTGACCGGATGGAACGCCGTGAAGGCGCGGGCCGAGCAGCTGGGGCTGAACCTGAGCGATGAACAGATCCGGGAGGTCACCGCTCACATCAAGGCCCTGGCGGATGAGAAGCGGATCACCCTGGAGGATGTGGACGAGATGCTGCGGCGCTGGGCCGGAGGGGAGGCGGCTTCCATGTCGCCCCCGCTGCATGCTCCGGCGCCTTCGCGATCCGACTGATGGACGAAGGCAAAGGGAGGGAGAGGACAATGGGACCGCAGACCTTCGCGCAGAAAGCGATCGCCCGGGCAGCCGGCCGCCCGGAGGTCACCGTCGGCGAGATCGTGGATGTGCGGCCGGACTGGATCCTGAGCCATGATAACACGGCCGCCATCGCCCAGATGTTCTACCGCCTCGGGTTGAGGCGCGTGAAGGATCCCGATCGGCTGGTCATCACCCTGGACCACGCGGTCCCGCCCCCGACTCCGCGCCACGCCCAGAACCACGCCGAGATCCGGCGCTTTGTGGCGGAGCAGGGCATCCGCCATTTCTTCGAGGCCGGGCGAGGGATCTGCCATCAGGTGCTCAGCGAGGAGGCCCTGGTGCTACCCGGCCAGATGATCCTGGGGGCCGACAGCCACACCACCCATTTCGGCTGGATGGGGGCCTTCGGAGCTGGCGTGGGGCGCAGCGAGGTGCTGGCCCTCTGGGCCACCGGCGAGCTCTGGCTTCGAGTGCCCGAAAGCATCCGGATCACCCTGGAGGGCCGTCTGCCCTTCGGCGTGACGGCCAAGGATCTCTGCCTGCGGATCTTCCGGGATCTGGGGGCCGATGGCGGGTTGTATCGTTCCGTGGAATTCGCTGGCAACATCTCCGCCCTCTCCATCGAGAGCCGCATGGTGATCGCCAACTTCATGGCCGAGTTCGGGGCCAAGAACGCATACCTCCCCCCAGATGATTCCGTCTTCGAGTGGCTGGCCCTCCGCCGGGCCCGGCGCACCGGCGAGCCCGTGGAGGCGGTCCGTGAAGGCATCGCGGCGAACGCCCTGTATCCGGATCGGGATGCGGTCTATGAGGCCGAGTATCACTACCGGCTGGACGAGCTGGAGCCTATGGTGGCATGTCCCCATTCGGTGGACCATGTGAAGCCGCTGCGAGAGGTGGCCGGCGTCCGGGTGGATCTGGCCTTCATCGGCACCTGCACCAACGGGCGGCTGGAGGACATCGCCGCCGCGGCGGCGATCCTGCGCGGGCGACGGATCGCCCCGAACGTGCGGCTGCTGGTGATCCCCGCCTCCAGCGAGGTGCTCCAGGAGGCCCTCCGACGGGGCTACCTCGAGGTCCTGATCCAGGCGGGAGCCATGATCGGGGTCCCCGGTTGCGGCCCATGCATGGGCAACCATATGGGCATCCCGGCTCCCGGGGAGGTGGTGATCTCATCGGGAAGCCGGAACTTCCGGGGACGGATGGGGACGCCGGACGCGGAGATCTACCTGGCCAGCCCGGCGGTCGTCGCCGCCAGCGCCCTGCGGGGAAGGATCACCGATCCCCGGGAGGTGCTGGAAGGCGAGGCCGTCGGCCACTGTTCTCCGCTCTGATCGCTCAACCCGACCCGAAATCCCCCGGGGGAGACCCAGACCGATGGGCTTGTTGGGCCAGCCAGTCCCGAATTCGTGTCTGCACCCAGGCGGCATCCGCGGGCGGGAGGGGCGGGGGCGGGATCGGACCCGTGTAATCGATCTGGTCTGCGTATCGGGCCCGATCGTAGACTTCATCCAGCACCTGTTGCAGGTCGAGGGGGGCATCGGGGAATGGCGGCCGCAGGGGCACCGCCACCACCGGCAATCGATCCCGCAGATCGATGAACCAGACCAGCACACCCGGCTGATGGGGCCGATAGAGGATCACCGCATAATCGCTACGCCCTGCCACAGGCTCCGCCCGATCCCCGCCCCGCAACAGATCGATCTCCAGCCAGTTCGCGCCGCCCTGCAACAACAGACGGCGCTTCTCCAGCATCGCCTGTTGCCCCCGGGATCCCTTCACCTTGTTCGCTGGCGACAACACTTCGATCGCCGTTACGACCTGATGGGAGCGCGCGTCCCGGATTTCCAGGTAATAATCCCGGATTTCAGGCTCGATCCATGTTTCCACCACCGCAGGTGTAGCAATCGCCGGTCGACCGGGCCATCCAGCAGGGATCTCCCGCTCCTGTGGAGCTCGCGTCACAATTACATCGGGAATCAGAGCCCGATAGCCCGGATCCTCTATCGGCGAGGTCACATAAACGCGTTGTTCCACACGAACATAGAAATGAGGGGCAAGCAACGGCGCGAGATAAGCCCGTATCCCCTCGATCAAGCCATGAT
Source organism: Thermoflexus sp. (assembly GCF_034432235.1). NCBI lineage: Bacteria > Bacillati > Chloroflexota > Thermoflexia > Thermoflexales > Thermoflexaceae > Thermoflexus > Thermoflexus sp. The sequence goes on from NZ_DAOUCJ010000007.1 coordinate 11,772, forward strand.
GGACATCCGGCCACAGCGTCGGGTCTTCCAGATATGGATCCATTCCCGGGAAGGGCGAAGGCATGCCTCACCTCCACAAAAAACCGGGGCCGCCGTATGCCATTCCAGGATCCAGGCAGCCTGTATCCCAGATTGTATCACCAGCGTTGAGATCTAGCCGCCGGGTTCAGTTTATGATAGCCAGATCGAAGAGCTGCAAGTCGGAAAACGAACGATCCAGCCTGCGGAGGTCCCCATGCGTTTGCGCGGACGCGTCTGGAAGTATGGAGATCACATCAACACCGATGTCATCTTCCCCGGCAAATACACTTACACGATCACCGATCCGGCGGAGATGGCTCGCCATGCGCTGGAGGATCTGGACCCGGCGTTCGCCCGGGAAGTTCGGCCGGGAGACATCATCGTGGCCGGCCGCAACTGGGGGTGTGGGTCCTCCCGGGAGCAGGCGGTGATCGCCCTGAAAGCCGCCGGGGTGCGAGCGATCATCGCCAAATCCTTCGCCCGCATCTACTTCCGCAACGCCATCAACAACGGCCTGTTGCCGATCGTGTGTCCAGAGGCCGTCGACGCTATCGAGCCGGGCGAGGAGATCGAGATCGACTTGGAGACCGGCACTATCCATTGCCGGACCGGCGTCTTTCCCTTCCCGCCCCTTTCCCCAACCGTCCGGGCGATCCTGGAAGCCGGAGGCCTGATCCCGATGCTCTGCCGCCGCCTGGGCCTGCCCATCCCTTCCGGGCTCTTCCCCTCCCAGGAAGGTTAGCGCGGGGGATCCGGCCAGCTCCCACCCGCGTGGGCGGGGGTCTCATCACAGCCGACACTTGCCAGATCCGGGAGCGGGATCCCGACGGCCGTGGCGGGCGAGGTGGGCCAGCAGGACGCCCCCCAGGGCGGCCATCGCCAGCATCAGGCCCAGCGTTAGAGAGGCCGGCTGAAAGCGAAACACCAGATCGTGCGCTCCCGGGGGGACGAAGACCCCACGGAACGCGAAATTGGTCCGATAGATCGGGATAGGGCGCCCGTCCAGAAAGGCCTGCCATCCCGGATAGAAGACCTCGCTGAGCATGAGCAACGCCGGCGCATCCGTTTCCACATGGAGCTCCAGCCGGTTGGGCTCGATGCGCAACAGCTCGATGCGGCCCTTCCCTTCCCCATGGAGAAGCGGGCCGTTTTCCACCACCGCCACCCGCTCGGGAGCGAAATCCGGGGCCAGCACACGGGGCAGCGCTTCCGCCTGAGCGCCCACGACCTCCGTCCGGTAGACCAGCCAGGCCCGGGGGAGCGCACCGGTATGCAGGTGCACATCCACCTGGGGATCTCCCACAAACACCGGCCAGATCCCCTCCCCGCCCGGCGGATGCCCCTTTGGCACCACGATGTATTTCACCCCCAGCATTCGATAGGCCGGCGCCGTTCGATGCGGGATCATCCAGTATAGGCTGGGGAACGCTCGCAGGTTCATCGGGTTCCCGCTTCCCAAAGGGGTATCGAACCCGGCGACCTGGAGGGCGTTCGGGGGCCACAGGCCCCACGCGGACGGATCGACATCCACCCGGAACCATCCGGGATCGGACCGCAGGAAGGCGAGGGCCTGGGGATGAACGAAGCCTTCCAGCGGGGAGCGCCCCTCGATCTCAGCGGGGGCGCTCACCATCAGATGCTCCCCCAGGAGAAGCGCCAGGGCGATCCAGCGACCCCGTCGGGACGGCATTCGATACACTCCGATCAGGCCCAGCGCCCATGCGGTGGCGAGGGCCAGCCCCATGAGCGCCCGTTCCCGGGGGATCCCGGGCGGGGCGATCCGAGCGAGCAGCGGGATCGCTCCGATCAGCCCTCCGGCGATGAGGAGAACACACGTCAGATTCCAGAACCGCCGGCGATGCTCCAGGCCCCAGGCCGCCAGAACGGCAAGGGCGAAGCTCAGCAGGAACACCGCACGCGCCGTTTTCCATGCCAGACCGAAGACAGGCAGGGAAGACAGCAGCACATAGAGGGGGGAAGCACGACCGAGCGCCAGCCCCAGCCCCAGCAGCCCGATGGATAGAAGCATCCCTACGGCTCGCCCCTTTGGAGGGCGAAAGGCCCCGAAGACCGCCAGGGCCAGCGCCCCAGCTCCGATATATCCCGTCTCAACCCGCCCCCGATGGGCAGACCACCATTCCGACGCGTTCCGGCCATGGATGAGGGGGGAAAGCAGATCCAGGAGATCCTCCCAGGCCATCTCGTAGCCATGTCGCTGTTCCAGCGGCACGACCGCTCGTTCCGTCATGGGCAGGCGCTCGATCGCCGGAACCAGCATCGGGGCGGCGAGGAGGATCCCCAGCGCCATCGCCGCCATTCCCCGCAGCCAACGTCGGAAAAGGGATCCCGGCCCCGGCATCAGCAGCATCCCCACCGCGGCTCCCATCAGCGCGTAGGAAACGGCCTGCCCGTGCCCGCTGAAGACCATCATGGCGATCGCGACGCCGCCCCGAAGCAAGCGCACCGGCGCCCCGGGCCGCATGCTCTGCTCCAGCCCCAGCAGCGCCCACGGGAACCCGGCCATCGCCTCGCTGATCTGGGGATGACCCACATGGACTACAAAGGGGGAGGAGAACATATACGCCAGGCTGCCGGCCAGCGCCGACGGCGGCGAGACCCGAATCCATCGAGATCGGGAAAGCAGGTGAAGCATGCCGAGGCCCGCCCAGAGGGTCGGCAGCATGGCACGCCAGAGCACCGCCTCGATGGGGAGGGGATCCAGAGCGAACAGCGGGCCGTTCCAGGGGTTGAAGAGACCGAACTGCCCTTCCGCAAAGATCGGATCGCCGCCCAGCAAACGGGGGTTCCAGAGGGGAAAACGCCCGCGGCGCACCTCGGCAGCCACGAACGCCCAGATCGGATATAGCTGACCCCAGAGATCGCCCCCTCCCCGCGGCAAATAAATGCCCGCCCCGACCACCGGCCAGAAGAACAGAAGATGGGCCAGCGCTACCAGGGCGCTCATCCGCGCCCGGGATCGGGTTTCCGACCGCCGGGCCCAGCGGGCCTGGATCCAAAAAAGGAGGGCGATGTAAAGATCAAAGGCGAGAAGGGCGACCCGCATGGAATTCAATGAGCAGCCTGAAAAGATCCTGAAGGATCAGCCCCCGGCCTGTCCCGGAGCTTCTTCCAACCCGATAGAGAAAAAACCACACCCTCGGCGTCCTCAGGCTGCCAGGAAGAGGCCCACCGCATGATGACCAGAATCTTCCATCCTCAGGAGCCAGGCTGGGCCCGGAAGCCTCCGCGAGGGGGCCAGCGACGCCCGCTCGCGCAGCTATCCTTTCACCCGGCGGATGAACTCCTCAATGGGGATGGCCGGCAGCGTCATGATCTTCACGCTGCCCCGGGAGGCCAGCTCCACCGAGACCCGGGCCACCGTCTCGTTGTCCGGCGCCTCCACAATGTTGACGAAATCATAGGGTCCCAGCACCGCATACTGAGCCAGGACCTTCACTCCCATCGCCTCGACTTCGCGATTCACCTCCAGGATGCGCTCGGGGCGCTCCTTAATGGTCTCCGCGCCCTCATCGGTCAGGGTGCTGAGCATAATATAGATCGCCATGGCCGCCTCCCCTTTTTTGAGCCTATGCTCGAGTGGGAAATCGGATCGCCTTCCCTCTTCAGCTCAGCGGATCTGAAAGCGCTCCTTTCCGATCCGCAGAACGACCGGGCCCGGGGTGGATAAGGCGAACCGCAATTCGAATCCCAGGTTTCGGCCCGCCGGGATCATCCAGGGAAGCGCCGGGGAAGCCTCCATCAGCGGCACCGGCTGGCCCTCCGGCCCGATCAGTTCCACCTCCGTTGCCTCCAGTGTCACCGGTTGATCGCCTGGATTCCCGATCCCTCCCCGGATGACCAGCGCCTGCTCCTCGGGCATCCACTGGGCGCTCTGGATCTGGATCTGGAGCAGGGCTTCCGGCTCCGGCGTCGGGGTGGGGCGAGGGAGCTCAAACTCCACCTCCACCGGAGCGGTTCGCCCCGGAAATGGATTGAACTGCCAGACCAGAACTCCCTCTGCGCTGTTGCGAGGAACGAGATAGGCGACCTGCCCGCTCACCGTTCCGCCCGGGGCGATCCGGCCGGATGGAACCGGGACGCCCTCCAGCGGGGTGGGCTGATATCGTCGCCCGGCGACATCGACCAGATTCATCTCAAAGCGCTCGAGCGCCAGAGGCTCTCCCCCCGTATGGACGATCTCGAACCGGAGCACCACCCCCACAAAATCCGCAGGGATCCCGGGCCCGTTCCAGCGCGGATCCGCGCTTTCCAGCGTCAAACGGATCGATCCCACCTGCACCGGGAGGCCGATCGGAACCCGCCCAGCGGTTAGGAGCTCAGAGGACCCTTCCGGAAGCGGGGAGGCCGTCACCGCCCATCGCGGCTCCCCACCCACCAGCAACAGCGTAAGCCCTGGGCGGTGCTGGGAGAGGATTGCCGTATCCTCAGGCCGCACCTGTTGCCGGCCGGAGACCTGAAATCGAAGCGCCGGTCCCGCGCTCATCTCCACCTCCACGATATCGCCCTCCCGCAATCCCTCGATCAGACGCCGGGTTTCCAGACGATCGGGCAGGCCGAACACCAGATTCGCGAACGTTCCTTCCATCCAGTAAGCCGTATCGCTCCGCCCGCGTGGAACCGGCCAGCTTCCCCCTCGCACGGCGAGGGGAGCCACCCGGAAGGTTACCTCCTTCACCCGAATCCGAAGCGGAAATGGGAAGGAAGGAGTCCCCATCCCTCCGACCGGCGATGGCAAAGCCGGTTGCGCGGCGCGAACCAGCAGAACAAGGCCGGCGATGAACAGAACCAGCCCTATCCCCCCCATGCTCGCGCTGGCCAGCAGCACCGGGCGAAGGGTCGGAGGGATCTGCTCCCAGCGCCCTCGCGCCTGTTCCCGCCAGCGGGAGAGGAGGATCCGAACCCTCCTCTCGAACTCCGACGGCTTTCCCTCCGGCTCAATCATCCCACCCTCCAGCAAATCCGGGGATCAGGGCAGGCGCGTCGGCATAGAGATCGGGTTCAACCGAACAGTCACCACCCCGCCGTTCTCCACCGAACGAACAATGCCCAGATAAGGGATCACCAGACGCACGCGGCCTTCCGCGAATCCGTGGAGGATCACCCGCCCTGCTTCATCGGTGGTCCCACGAGCGATCACCTGTCCTCCCCGGAGGCTGATCAGCCATGCCGGCAGATCCACGACTCCCTCCCCGGGATCCGGCGCGCCGTTGCCATTGGCATCGTAATAGACCTCCACCGTCACCTCGATTCGTTGCCCGGCCGGCGTGGGAGCAGGCGTTAACGCCTGGACCCGCAGGCGTATGGGCGTGGGAGTGGCGGTCGGGATCGGGGTGAACGTAGGGAACGGCGTGGCGGTGGGCGGCGGGGGAATTTCTATGATCGGCCGCGGGGTGCGGGTCGGCGTGGGGGTGGGGGTCGGCGGCAAGCCGACCGTGCATTGCAAGCTGTAACCGGAGCCATAGACGATCCCCCGCCCCCCCTGCCCGACCAGCACATACATCCAGCCCTCCCATGTCACCGTGACCGTCACCCGGCTCCGGAGCTCCCCGGCCCGCGGATCCACATCGTCGTTGCCCGCGATCCCGTTCCGGTTCGCATCGTAGATGATCATGTTCGTGTCCGTCCCCGGGGTGAGATCCAGGGTCTCGCAGGTCACCACCATCCCCGGCTTCACCCAGAGCTTGAAGAAATCATTGTCCTCCGTCCCGGGAACCAGCGGGACGAAGTTCAGGCCCGTATATTTCACCCCGAGGCCGATCAGCGTGGCGTGATCGAAATCATAGTTCGGCTCGAACGCATCGGGGGTCCCCGCCGGGGTCGCCGTGGGCAGCGGCGTGGGCGTGGCGGTCGGGGGTGGTGTGCCGGTCGGTGTCGGCGTCAACGTGGGGGTAGGAGTCGCTGTCCCCAGCGTTTGCGCTGTCAAAGTATAAGTGTCCGTGACAGAGGATAAGTTCTGAACTTGTAAGTAAACAATCGCATTTGAAGACTGAAACCATCGAAGATGCGCCGTTGGGCCACTGCTCCAGCAAGGCACATTGCGAATCCCTTCTTCCTCACAAACGAAAAGCTGATTCCCATTAAAATCTTGTAAAGAGATTCCTACCCTCAACATGGAAGTCGAAGGGACAGTAACAGTGATCAAATATACATTCCCACCCACATACGCAATTTTGAAATAATCTATATCTCCAGGCGTCAGCGTTTCATTACAATTCGCGGGATTAGCTAAAGTCCCAACGTTGATAGATTGGGTTGTCGTGATATAATTATTGTCCGGTTCACCGACACAGGCGGATTGAGCATACACGGAAGGATTTGGAGAGAGGCTCGGATAAACCCCCAGAAGAAGGATCAGGATACCTGCCCCTGCAGCGCCGATCAGCCATCGAGTTCTCATCCCGGACCTCCACTCCATGGATTCCTGGGAGATGCGGAGCCCCCCGCGAAGCCGCGGCTTTCCAGCGGCCTGTTGGATTCTTGAACCCTCCCGGTTCGCTCAGCCCAGCTTCCGGATGCGCTGGATCAATTCTTCCATGGGAAACGGCTTTAATAAAAACGCATCCGCCCCTGCGGCCCGCGCAGCCGTTTCCTGATCATCCCCGGAAACCACAATCACCCGCACCCCTCTGAGGTCTGGGTCTTCCCGCAACGAACGCAATAGCCCGGGCGCTCTCGTCTTCCCCAGATAGAAGTCCATCACGACCACGTTCGGCCGGGCTTCCCGGATGCAATCCAGGGCCTGTTCGGGGGATGGGCAGATTACCGCCGCATAGCCCTCGAATTCCAGCAGGGTGGCCAACATCCGGGCCATCTGAGGGTCATCCTCGATGATCATGACGGTCGCCATAGGCAGCGCATCCAACCAGGGCGGGAGAGATGTTCCCGGGGGCCGGGGGGTGAGGTCCAAGGACCCCTCCCCCGGCCCCTCCCCGAAACGGGGAGGGGGGATTTTTAGGCTCCCCCTTCCCTCCGTGGGTCCGGATTATCGGGAGGAGCGCCCCGTTTTCGCTTTCGCCGGCGCGCGGGAGCGCCGCGCTCCGTCTTTGGAGACGGCCCGGGCGCTTTCCCGACGGTCTTGCAAGGCCACCTGCAGGGCCTCCTCGATGGTCTCCACCAGCACGAACTGCATCGCCTGGCGGACGTCCTCGGGGACGTCCTCCAGATCCTTCTCGTTCCGCTTCGGAAGGATCACGGTGCGCAAACCCACCCGGTGGGCGGCCAGCACCTTCTCCTTGATCCCTCCCACGGGCAGCACCTTCCCCCGCAGGGTGATCTCCCCGGTCATCCCCACATCCGGCCGCACCGGGCGCTCGGTGAGCAGGGAGACGAGGGCGGTGACGATGGTGATGCCCGCCGAGGGGCCATCCTTGGGCACGGCGCCCGCCGGCACGTGAATGTGGATATCGCTCTGCTCGAAGAACCGTTCCGGGATCCCGTAATCCTTCGCGTGGGCCCGCACGTAGCTCAAGGCCGCCTGGGCGGACTCCCGCATGACCTCCCCCAGGGAGCCGGTGAGGACAAACCCCTTGCTCCCCGGCATCCGCGTCGCTTCAATAAAGAGCACATCGCCCCCCGTCGGCGTCCACGCCAGCCCGATGGCTACCCCCGGGACCTCCACCCGCTGGGTGATCTCCTCCTCGGTGAACAGCGGCTTGCCCAGATAGCGGGGGACATCCTCCGCGTCCACCAGGGCGGCTTCTGTGGCGCCTTCAGCGATGCGGGTGGCCACCTTGCGGCAGACCCGTCCGATGGCCCGCTCCAGGTTCCGGACTCCCGCCTCGCGGGTGTATTCCCGGATGATGCGGCGCACCGCCGCTTCGGTGAAGGTGATCTCCCCGGGCAACAGGCCGTTCTCCCGCAGCTGCCGCGGGATCAGATAGCCCATCGCGATGTGGAACTTCTCTGTCTCCGTGTAGCCCGGGATGAAGATGATCTCCATTCGATCCCGAAGGGGCGCGGGGATGGTGTCCAGCTGGTTGGCGGTGCAGATGAAGAGCACCTGGGAGAGATCAAAAGGCACATCGAGATAATGATCCCGGAACTCTCGGTTCTGCTCGGGATCCAGCACCTCCAGCAACGCCGAAGCGGGATCGCCCCGCCAGTCCGCCCCGATCTTATCCACCTCGTCCAGCATGAAGACCGGGTTGCGGGATTCCACCCGGCGCAGCGCCTGGATGATGCGCCCGGGCATGGCCCCCACGTAGGTCCGGCGGAAGCCGCGGATCTCCGCCTCGTCGCGGATGCCGCCCAGGGCGATGCGGGTGAACTTGCGCCCCATCGCGCGGGCGATCGATTGACCCAGGGAGGTTTTCCCTACCCCCGGCGGTCCCACGAAGCAGAGGATAGCCCCCTCGCGGGCCCGGCGGATGTAGTCCCGGGTTTCCAGCTCCTCCAGCTGCGCTGCCCGTTCCTGTTTCAACTTGCGCACCGCCAGATACTCCAGGATCCGCTCCTTGACATCCTGGAGGCCGTAGTGATCCTCATCCAGGACTTTACGGGCGTGGGCGACATCCAGGTTGTCGGGGGTCGTCTTGTTCCAGGGGAGGCTGACCATCCAGTCCAGATAAGTGCGAATTACGCCGTATTCGGCGGAGGCGGGGGGCAGCTTGGCCATGCGCTCCAGCTCCCGCAGAGCCTCCCGTCGGGCTTCCGGCGGCATCCCGGCTTCCTCGATCTTCCGCCGGAACTCCTCGACCTCCATCTGGTGCTCATCGGCCTCGCCCAGCTCCCGGCGGATCGCCTCCAGCTGCTGGCGGAGGAAGAACTCCCGCTGCATTTTCTCCACCTGGGCCTGGGCCTCCGACTGGATCTTGCGGCCCAGCTCCAGGACCTCGATCTCGCGGGTCAGGAGGGCGATGAGCTTATGCAGCTTCGCGGCCACGTCGTCCAGCTCCAGGATCTCCTGAGCCTCCTGGAGGGACATCCGGAGATATGTGGCCACCGCATAGGCCAGCTGCTTCGGATCCTCCACCGCCATCGCCATCGACCCCAGCTGATCCGGGAGGCCGGGGATCAGCTCCACCATGCGGGCGAAGAGCTCGGCGGTCTTGCGGCGAAGGGCTTCCAGCTCTGGACCCGGGGTCATGGTCTCCGGGTGGCGCTCCACGCGGGCCTTCAGGTAGGGCTGGGTGGCCGTGTATTCCGTGATGCGGATCCGCTCCAGGCCCAGGACCAGGATCCGCATCGTGCCGTCGGGCATCCGGAGCAGACGCTGGATGAGGGCCAGCGTGCCCACCGTGTAACAGTCCTCGGGCATGGGCTCTTCCAGCTCCGGCCGCTTACTGGCCACCAACCCGATCAGCTTCCTGCCCAGGACGGCATCATCGATCAGCCGGATGGACCGGGGCTGCCCGATGGCCAGAGGGACCACGGTCAGCGGGTAAACCACCACGCCCCGCAGGGGAAGGATGGGCAGCTCCTCCGGGATCTCCACCGCGGGCTCCGCCTGGCCCCGCCCGGCCTCCGGCTGGATCCCCATCGGGGGGATTTCTTCGCCTTCCTCGCCCAGGAAATAGCCTTCCCAATCGAGCCCAAACGGTCGCATCCCCATTGCGATCATCCTCATTCCGCTTCGAATGACCGGTTGAGCGCTCACGAGTTTGGCTCCGATCGGATCTGCAGACGCCGCGGCGTCCGCACCGTAATGGTCAGCGGCGGCTTCTTGGGAAGCGTCACAATCAGGAAGCCGTCGCGATAGGTCGCCTGGGCCGCCTCCGCATCCAGAGCCCAGGGGAGATAGACTTCCACATGGAATTCCCCGTAATGGATCTCCAGTTGATGATAGGCGACCTTGGGGGTGGGATCGTGCCGGTAGCCGCTGATCACCAGCCAGCGATCGTGCAGCGCCACCATCACGTCCTCAGGGCGCAACCCGGCGATCTCCACCCGCACCACCACGGCCTCATCGGTTTCATAGACATCCGTGGGGGGACGCCAGGCGTTCCCATGGCGCAACAGCCATCGCTGACGGGTCAGGATATCCTGAAGGAGGCGCTCCATCTGGGATTCGAACCGATCGAAGGCTCGCTCGAACTCATCCATGGAAAGCGCTCCGCTGCCGGCTCTCGGATCTTTTTAGGGGCCTTCCCGATCACTCTGATTGTAACACATTTCCCCGCCGCCTTTCGCATCGATGTCCCCTATCCCCCAGGGCTTTTCGAAGATCTTACCCATCCCGACAGGAGGTGGGGGGACACCCCCCACAGCCCCCCGGCAGGGGGCTTTTGCCCCCTGCACCCACTTATAGAACATTGTAAATCTCAAGTCAGACCAATGAACCCGGAGGCTCCCATGGCCCTCATCACCTTTGAGGACTTCCTGAAAGTCGACATGCGGGTGGGGCGCATCCTCCGCGCCGAGCCGCATCCGCGGGCGCGCAAGCCTTCGATCCGGCTCTGGATTGACTTCGGCCCCGAGATCGGCGTGCGGACCAGCAGCGCCGCGCTGGCGGATCGCTACCGGCCGGAGGAGCTGGTCGGGACGCTGGTGATCGCGGTGGTGAACTTCCCTCCCAAAAACGTGGCCGGCTTCAACTCCGAAGTGCTGGTCCTGGGCGTTCCCGACGAGGCCGGCCGGGTGGTTCTTCTGCGGCCCGATGCCGAGGTTCCCTTAGGCGGCCGCGTGTTCTAACATAGAGACCGGAGAGTGGGGATGGGGCGCCCCCGGTCCCCTACCCCGCCCTCGAGCTCTCCATCCGCCGGAGGTTCCCATGTCGGCCAAAGCCCATCTCTCCCCCGTATGGCTGCGCATCTTCGAGCTCGAAGTCGCCCATGGCGAAGGCGTCTATCTTTACGCGACCGACGGTCGGCGCTATCTGGATTTCACCAGCGGGATCGGGGTGACCAACACCGGCCACTGCCATCCGAAGGTGGTGGCCGCGATCCAGGAACAGGCAGCCCGCCTGCTCCACGGTCAGATCAACATCGTCATCCACCGTCCTGTGCTGGAGCTGGTGGAGGAGCTGCTCACCATTGTCCCCGCCCCGCTGGACACCTTCTTCTTCGCGAACAGCGGCGCGGAGGCGGTCGAGGCGGCGGTGAAGCTGGCCCGCTACGCCACCGGGAGGCCGAACATCATTGTCTTCCAGGGCAGCTTCCATGGGCGGACCCACATGGCCATGGCCCTGACCACCAGTAAGACGATCTATCGGGCCGGGTATCAGCCGTTGCCCGCCGGCGTCTACGTCGCGCCCTATCCATACGCCTATCGCTATGGCTGGGATGAGGAGACCACGCTTCGCTTCTGCCTTCGGGAGCTGGATCTCCTCCTCAAATCCCAGACGGCCCCGGAGGAGACAGCGGCCATCCTGGTGGAGCCCATCCTGGGCGAGGGCGGCTACGTGGTCCCCCCGCGGGGCTTTCTAACCGCCCTGCGGGAGCGGTGCGATCATTATGGGATCCTGCTGATCGCCGATGAGGTCCAGACCGGCTTCGGGCGGACCGGGCGCTTCTTCGCGGTGGAGCATGAGGGAGTGGCGCCGGACATCCTGATCATGGCCAAGGGGATCGCCTCCGGGCTTCCGCTGTCGGGGATCGCGGCGCGGGCGGATCTGATGGCCCGCTGGAAACCCGGCGCCCACGGCGGGACCTTCGGGGCCAACGCCGTCGCATGCGCGGCGGCCGTGGCGACGATCCGGGTGATGAAAGAGGAGAAGCTCCCGGAGAACGCGGCGGCCCGGGGAACGGAGCTGCTGGAAGGCCTGCGCCGGCTGGCCCCCCGCTTCCCCGCCATCGGGGATGTGCGCGGGCGCGGCCTGATGGTGGGCGTAGAGTTCACCCGCAATGGCGAGCCGGATACCGCACTGGCGAAGGCGGTCCAGGCCGCATGTTTCCGCCGCGGCCTGCTCCTGCTCACCTGCGGAACCTACGACAACGTCATCCGCTGGATCCCGCCCCTCATCGTGACCGCCGGGCAGATCCAGGAAGGGCTCCATATCTTTGAAGAGGCCCTGGGGGAAGCTATGGAAGCCGCTGTGTAACGGCAGGACAAGCTGCCGGGCTGGAAGGCTGTCTATATGAACCTGGATGTTCCCCCGGGAAGCTTCAGGGGGTCGGGCCGGTCGTTTTCAGCGACCCGCCCGACCCCCTGATAAAGCGCCACAGACCCTCACCTCCGGGGCTCCGGCGCCCCGGCTTCATCGATCAGGCGTCGAGCGAGGGCGAGGGCTTCCTCCCGCGTGGTGATCTCGCCCGCCGCCTGGGCCTCGCGGATCGCCTCCAGAATACGGCCGATCTGCGGGCCCTCCGGCACCCCCATGGCCAGAAGATCCTCCCCTCGAACCAGGGGAACCGGCCGGACGAACCGCTCCGGCGCCTCGAAAAAGGCCCGCCACAGAGCCCGCGCGGTCTCCAGTCGGGGGGTCCAGACCGCATCGGTCAGGGTCGGACCCCAGACCGCCAGGGTATCCGCCAGGGCCAGCAGGGCCAGATCCACACCTCGCTCCCCCACCTCCCGGAAAAACCGATAGATCGCCCGCGGCGTGAGCCGTCCCCGCGCCAGCCCGTGCGGCCACATGTGATGGCGGACCATCACCTCGACCTCCTCGATCTCATCATTGCTGAAGCGGAGGGCCTCCAGGCGATGGGCGGCCCATTCCGCCCCCACCCGTTCATGGCTGATGAACCGCACCCGCCCATCCGGCTCCACCGTCCGGGTCGCCGGTTTCCCGATATCGTGCAGCAACGCGGCCAGCAACAACAAGGCCCGGCGGGGGTGATCGATCGCCACTTCTTCCTCCCAGCGAGCGACAAAGCGCTCCCACCATGGAGCCATCGCGGCCTCGATCTCCGCCCATCGCGGCGGGAGATCATACCATTCGGGCGACGCCATCCGGCTTCCCAGCAACCGTTCCATCGCGGCAACCGTCCGCAGCGTGTGCTCATAGACGTCCCACACGTGGGGTGGGCTCTGACCCACACCGCGCAGATTCGCCACCTCGGGCAGCACCTCGGGGAGGATCCCCAGGGTTTCCATCCGCCGCAGGCTGCGGACGACGGGGGGGATCATCAGGATTTTGACCAGCTCCTCCCGCACCCGCTCCGGGGCGACCCGGGCCAGCCCGGGGAGCGCTTCCTGGAGCGCCTGCTCCGTCTCCGTCGTCATCCGCAGCCCGAACTCCGCTTCGAAGCGGACCGCCCGGAGGATCCGGACGGGGTCCTGATGGAAGGCATCCGGGGCGCAGAGGCGCAACCGCCCAGCCTGCAGGTCCTCCATCCCCCTCAAGGGATCGAAAGGAACAAACGGCCCCGCGCCGAGGAATGCATCGAGGTCGACCATCATGGCATTGATGGTGAAATCGCGGCGCCGGAGATCCTCCTCCCAGGAGGCACCCTCCCGTCGGGTGAGGTCGACATAGAACCGGCGGCCCTCGGGGCTTCGCCAGACCACCCGTCCGAACTCCCGCCGGGCGTCGAGGATGTAGAAGAACCCGCCGATCCGATCGGCCAGGGCGCGGGCCAGGCGCAAGGCCGGGCCGACCACCACCACATCGAAATCGTTCGGCTCCCGGCCGATCAGACGATCCCGCACCGCCCCACCGACCACCCGGGCCTCATAGAGGCTTTCGTCCAGCAGGCGCTTCAGCGGCTCCAGCAGCGCTCGGGGCATGCGCAACTCCGGCCATGGGAAGAGCTACGCTGTCGATTTTACCCCAGGGGGATAGGAAGACCGGGTGAAGCGCCTTCGATGCTCCGTCCACTCCCACGCCTCATGGGAAAACCGGCCGCTATCATCCTCATGGACACCCTTCAGCCCCAGCATCCGGAGGAGCCATGCCTCGAATCTCACGCCTGATCCTGACGGCGCTTCTGGGCCTCAGCGGGATGATCCTGCTCGCTCTGCTCCCCCCGGTCATCCAGCGCTCCCAGGCGGAAACCCCGGGGGTATGGATCACAGCGGTCCATCCCGATGGCGTATTTTCCGGCGAGCCGGATGAAGCCGTCCAGCTGACCGCCTTCGGACCCGGGCCTGTGGATCTGAGCGGATGGAGCCTGCGCGACCGCCTGACGGGGACCGGAGGGTTGCGGTTCCCCTCGGGGTTCACCATCGCCCCGGGGGCGTCGATCTGGGTGGCTCACCACGCGCTTTCCTTCACACTGGCCTTCGGGCATCCACCGGACGCCGCCGTCTTCACCGACGGCCTGGAGACCGTGCGCCCGGTGAGCGGGGTGTGGCCCGGCTTCGCCAATTCCGGCGATGAGGTGGCGCTTCGGGATTCCACCGGGGCGCTGGTCGACGCGGTGCTTTACGGCGAAGGATACACGGAAACCATCGGATGGCACGGTCCTCTGGTTCGAGCTTACAGCATCCCGGGAACCCGGAGTGAAGGCCGGATCCTGTTCCGTCGCTTCGATCCTTCTACAGGGCTTCCCATCGACACGGATACCGCGGACGACTGGGCCAGCGATGCCCGGGATCCATGGCAGGGGCGCCGGGTCCGCTTCCCGGGATGGGCGCCGGAACGCTATGAACGGCCGCTGCGGATCACCGGGACGATCCCGATGACGCTCATCGTGGCTCCCGATCACGCCTTCGAGGCCGTCGCCGCCTGGATCGACGGCGCCCGGGTTTCCATCCGCGGGGAGATGTTCACCTTTGAGCATCCTCGGCTGGCCGAGCGGCTGGCCGCGGCCGCGCGGCGGGGCGTCTCCGTCACCATGCTCCTGGAAGGGACGCCCCCTGGTGGGATCACGGACGATGAGCGCTACGCCTGCCGGCTTCTGCGCGAGGCGGGCGGCCAGTGCCTGATCATGCGGAACGCGCCGGCGGCGATCCCGCCCGCGATGCGCCGCTACGCTTACGCCCACGCCAAGTTCCTGGTCCGGGATGACCAGGGAGTGCTGATCGGGACAGAGAACCTGAGCCCCCGGGCCATGCCGGATGATCCGAAGGGGGATGGAACGGAGGGTCAGCGGGGCGTGCTGGTGGCGTTCGAATCCCCTGAGGCCGCCGCCTTTCTGAACGAACTGTTCCGCCGGGACACGGATCCGATCTTCCGGGATGTGGCGCCGCTGACGGAAAATCCCCCGCCGACCTACACTCCGCCCATCACCCTGGGCGGAAGCGCTTACCCGGTCCGTTTCCCGGAACCGATCCCGATCATCGCAACGGATCTCGCCCTCATCATCGGTCCGGAGGGGATGCTGAATCTGAATGTCGGCCTGTGGCCGCTGCTCCGGGAAGCGGGCGCGGGAGATCGAATCGAAGCCCAGCAGCTGACCATGCCGGCGTGGTGGGGGCCGGGCGCCGCCGATCCGGCCAGCGCGCCCATCATCTCCCCCAATCTCTACCTCACCGCGCTGATCGAGGCGGCGGATCGCGGCGCATCGGTGCGCCTGCTGCTGGATCGCTTTTACGATGATCCCACAGCGTCCCGCAACAACGCGGCGACGATCGCGTGGATCGAAACCCTGCGAACGCTTCGGCCGACCCTTTCCGATACCCTCCAGGCGCGCCTGGGGAACCCGGGCGGGCGAGGCCTGCATAACAAGATGACCCTCATCCGCCTTCGAGGGGAGCCCTATATCCTCCTGAGCTCGGCCAACGGCACCGAGACCTCTCACAAGCTGAACCGGGAGCTAACGCTTCTCTTCCGATCGGAGGAAGGGTTCGCCGCCCTGAGCGAGCTGTTCCGCTTCGACTGGGAGCTCGCCCGGCCCAAGGTGTATCTCCCCCTGGTCTTTCAGGGCTACCGGCCGCCCCACCTGCTGATCAGCGAGGTGCTGGTCAATGCCTTGGGGGTCGATCCGAACGAAGAGTGGGTGGAACTGTATCATCCGGGCGGCGCCCCGCTGGATCTCTCAGGCTACGGGATCGGCGACGCGGCGGCCCCGGGGGACTACGAAGGGATGTATCGCTTTCCCGCCGGCACCGTCCTCGGGCCCGGGCAGGTCATCGTGGTGGCCGTGTCCGCCCAGGCGTTCTCCGCCCGCTATGGGGTTCTCCCGAACTTCGAGCTGGCGGGGACGGATCCGCGGGTCCCGGATCTCATCCCGGATCCCGGCTGGGGGCGGGGCTCGTGGAACCTGAACAACACCCAGGATGAGGTCGTTCTGATCGGCCCGGAGGGGGAAATCGATCGGGTGGAATGGGGAAGCGCGCCGCGTTGCCCCGCCCCACCCCGGGGCCAGAGCCTGGAGCGCTTCCCGGCGAACCGGGATATGGACACATGCGCCGACTGGCGGATCCAGGCGTTCCCATCGCCCGGCATGGTCCCTCGCTGAAGGAAGAAAACCCCTGGACCCAGGCCGAGCGGTGTAGATTTCCAGCAATAGAAAGCGCGAGCTTTCTCTGGATGATCCACCCGCGAGGAGCCGCGCAGGCTATACAGGCTATAGTGGAAGGAGAAAGCGGCTTCCCACCGGAAACATTTGGGGCAGAGGGGGATGTCTTCGGCGCGCCAACCCTTCGGGATGAGCTCAGGAGGCTCGAGATGCGAGGGGTTACGGTTGCGTCAGGCCAGGACCCAGCTCTCCCGCCTGCTGGAGGACGTGCAACGAGGGGAGGTGATGATCATCGCCCGGGGCCGCACCCCGATCGCCCGGCTGGTGCCTTATGAAGAAGCGAACCGACGCCCGCTGGGATTCGTGCCCGGCCGGCTGGACGAGGCTTTCTTCGAACCACTACCCGAAGAGGAGCTTGCAAAATGGGAAGCCAAGCGGGAATCGAAGTCACCTTGTCCGGCCCCCGAGGGAGAGCCGCCCTCATTTCGCCATCATCCTCTCCGCCTCCTCCAGGCGGAGGCTGAGGACCTGCGAGGTGCCATCCGGCCGCAAGGTCACGCCATACAGGACGTCGGCGGCCTCCACGGTGCCCCGGTTGTGGGTGATGAGGATGAACTGGGTCCGCCCGGAGAGCCGGCGGATCATCTCCCGGAACCGCCCGATGTTCGCCTCGTCCAGCGCCGCGTCCGCCTCGTCCAGGACCACAAAGGGCGAAGGGCGGACTTTCAGGAGGGCGAAGATGAGAGCAGTAGCGGTCAGGGCCTTTTCTCCCCCGGAGAGCATCGTCAGGCTCTGGGTTCGCTTCCCGGGAACCCGCACGAAGATCTCCACCCCTGCCTGATCCCAGCTCTCCGCCTCGGTGAGCGTCAGGCGGGCGTTGCCGCCTCCGAACAGCTCAACGAACGTCTCCTTGAAGGCGCGCCCCACGGCCCGGAAGGTTTCCATAAACGCCTGCTGCATCTGCTGGTCCAGCGCCGTGACGGTCTGCTGAAAGGAGGCCGCCGCCGCCTCCAGATCCGCGACCTGGGCTGTGAGGAACGCATGGCGTTCCTGCAACGCAGCGTATTCAGACGCCGCCTCCGGGTTGATCGGCCCCAGGCGTCGCAACGCCTGACGGAGGGAGTCCACCTGCGCTTCCAGCGCCTCCAGCGGCTCCGCCGCGTCGGCCTCCCGGATCCATGCCTCCAGATCCATCTCCGAGTCATCGAGGTGACGCCACTCCTCCCGGAGGGCCTGTTCAAAGGCGTGGACCTCCCCCTCCCAGCGCACGACTTCCAGTCGGGCGGCGTGGACTTGCTCCTCCAGCGACCGGCCGGCTTCCCGGAGCTGCTCTACCTCTTTCCACGCCGCTTCGAACTCTGATTCGGCTTTCAGGAGCGCCGCCATCGCCTGGGCCCGCTGCGCTTCCGTATCCTGCAGGCGGGCGGCAAGCTCCTGGCGCAGACGCTGCAACGGCTCCCGCTCCGCCTCCAGCGCCGCGCGCATGGCATCGTCCGCTTCCATCGAGCGCATCGCCTCCTCCGCCTCCACCGCCCGCAGGGCCTCTTCATGCTGGGCGATCCGCTCCTCCACCCGACGGCGCTGCTCCTCCAGCCACCGTTCCTCCGCCTGCAGACGGGACAGGTCCGCCTCGATCCGCTCAAGGCCCAGCGCGGCGATCGCCCCGTCGATCTCCTCCCGCGCCGCCTCCAGCGCCCGCTGTTCTTCCTGGAGCGATCCCATGCGGCGTCCCAGCTCCTCATATTCCGCCTCCATCTGCGCCCGTTGCGGATCCCCTGCCGCGATCTCGTGTTCCAGCGACGACAGCGATCGGGCGATGTCCTGAAGCTCCTCCTCCAGCGCATAGATCCGACGCTGCAGCTCCTCCTGACGGGCCCGGGCGGCCCGATACGCTTCCTCCAGAGCCGCCCACTCCTCATGGACCTGTTTCCAGCGGGCCAGGCTCGCCTGGAGGGCCTCTTCGGCCTGACGGGATGCCTGTCGGGCGGCTTCGAGCTGTTCTGGAAGCGACCGCCACGCCCGCTCCTGGGCCAGCCACACCACCTCAGGAGCCGTGTATCGGCCGATCCACAGGATCCCCTTCCCCCCGATCCGCTCGCCATCCCGGGTGAGGATCTGCGCCACGCGGGGCAGCCGGGGCCAGAGGGCGACCGCCTGCTCCCAGGTATCCGTCAGCCAGATCCCTTCCAGATGGCGCTCCAGCCAGGCCTGCAGACGGGGCTCCCGCGCTCGCAGGATCGCCATCGCCGGGCGGGCCGGAAGGGCCGGCCTGCCCGCAGGGAAAGCGATCCCCTCCCCAATGCGCCCGCGAATCCGGGGCCTCCGCTCGAAGCGCAGCGCCTCCAGGACCACCACCGGGAGGCTGCGGCGAACCCGGGGGCGGATGCACTCCAGGGCCGCTGCGTCCCGGACCACCAGGGCCTGGAGGAGCGGCCCCAGGATCGCGGCCGCGGCCGTCTCCCAGCCGGGCTCGATCTCCAGGAAGTCGATCAAGCGCCCCATCACCCCGGGGAGGCCCGCGGAAAGCAGGGCCTGCAGATCCGCGTTCCCCCCTTCCGGTTCCTCTCGATGGCGAAGAACGTTCTCCAGGTAAGCCTGCCAGTAATCCTGCTGAGCCCGGGCCTGAGCGGCCGCCTCCCGGGCCCGTTCCACTTCCGCCTCGACTTCGTCCAGCTGAAGGCGGATCCGGGCGCGCTGGCGCTCCATCTCCTCCAGGGCGGACGATACGGCGCGCAGCTCCTCACGGATCCGCTCCCGCTCCCGAAGCCGATCCATCTGCTCCTGGATCTTGCGGGCGTGCAGCGCCCTTTGCTGGGCGGCCCGCTTTTCCCGCTCCGCGAGGGATTCCTCCAGCGCGGCCCGGCGACGAGCGATCCGGGCGGCCTCTGCCTCCCGCTGGCGCAGGGCCTCCTGAAGCTCCGCGCGTTGCCGGCGGAGGTCTTCCGCGCGCCCGCGCCGCTCCTCGTAGAGGGCCTCCAGGGCGTGCCGCCGCTCCTGGAGAGCCCGGAGCTGGCTTTCGAGCGCTTCCCGTTCCGTCTCCAGCGTCTCGCGCATAGAGGCCAGGGCGCGGCGACGGGCCTGGAGGGCTTCGTATTGCTCCCGACGGGCTTTCTCCTGTTCCACGATCGCCTGAAGTCCCTCCTCCACGGCCTGCAGCTGCTCCTGGATCGCGGCGGCTTCCTGCTGGAGCTTTTCCCGCATGGCTTCCAGCTCGGCCATGGTCGCCTGCAGACGGCGGATCCGCTCCCGGATCGCCAGGGCATGCTGTTCCGCGAGGGCCTGGCGGTCCTGATGCTGGGCCCGTTCGGCCTCCACCTCCGCCAGCGCCCGGCGGGCGGCCTCCAGGCTTTCCCGGAGCCGGGCCATCCGGCGGGCGGCCCAGCGACGCCACTGTTCTTTGAGCTGAGAGCGGAGCGCCTCATACTGGCGGGCCCGTTCCGCCTGGCGGCGGAGGCTGTTCATCCGCGGGGTGATCTCCGCGAGCAGATCGCGGATCCGGGCCAGGTTCTGCCGGGTGGCCTCCAGGCGCCGCAACGCCTCCTCCCGCTTCATCCGGTAGAGGGCGATCCCCGCCGCCTCCTCGAACAACGCCCGGCGCTCCTCCGGCCGCATCCGGAGCACCTCATCCACCACCCCCTGCCCGATCACCGTGTAAGTCCGCCGGGCCAGGGGAGTGGACCCCAGGAGCTCCTGGATGTCCCGCAGGCGCACCCGGTTCCCGTTCAGAAAGTATTCGCCTTCTCCATCCCGGTAGACCCGGCGGGTGAGGGCGATCTCTGCGAATTCCAGCGGGAGCTCGCCGTCGGTGTTATCGAAGATCAGGGTGACCTCCGCCATCCCGGCGCGGGGTCGCTGATCGCTGCCCGCGAAAATCAGATCCTCCCCCCGCCGGACCCGGAGGGTGGAGAGGCTCTGCTCCCCGAGGACCCAGCGGATGGCCTCCGCGATGTTGCTTTTGCCGCTCCCGTTGGGGCCCACGATCGCCGTCACCTGCCCCGGGAACTCGAGGCGGGTGGGATCGGCGAAGCTCTTGAAGCCGTGCAGCTCGATCGCCTGGAGTCGCACCGAATCCCTCCCTCCATGGACTTGCAGATCCTGAAACGAGTTTTAATTATAGTGAAAAAGGACGCCGCTGACCCTTTCATCAGGACGTTCAGGCCGGACAGGCCCAACGCCATAGAGCATGCGCCTGGAGCCGGAGGATGTGCGCTATCTGGGCAGCCCGATGGGCTGGATCGTGTTCCGTGACCTGCGGGATACGGAAGAAGAGGCGGTGGAAATCCTGCTGGTGGAGGCCAAAACCGGAAAATCCGGTCTGAACGAGCGGCAGCGGCGCCTGCGCCAGGCGGTGCAGGAAGGCCGGGTGCGGGTGGCGTGGTGGACCGCCAGGCTGGAGCGGGAGATCGATCAGGAGGAAAACCGCCAGGGGATCACATTCCGCGTGCATGTGCGGGAATATGGGGAACGGATCGGCGAGGGAGGAACCTTGCGGCTCAACCCTTGAGGGAGATCCTTCCCTCCGGCGGGAGCCGCGCGGGGAGCGACCCGAATCCCTCAGGTCTTGTCCCCGGATGGATCCGAATTTACTATGATAACCGATGAAGAGACCGGGATCGCCGGGACATGGCTTCCGGCTTCCGGGCCGCGCGCTGCGGAGGGCGGATGTCGGTCGCCTGCCGCTCTCCGGGCGGGATCTGGAGACAGCCGTCGGGCGATGGGGATGATCAAAACGATGCCGATCCACGATCTGGATCTGGAACGCTGGGAGGAATACGAGGACATCCTCACCGACAGCCTGTGGCTGCTGGGCCCCCGGGCCAACCATGGGATGCACACCCCGGAATACTGGGGCAACTTCGTCCCCCAGATCCCCTACCAGGCCATGCGGCGTTTCACCCGTCGCGGAGAGCTGATCCTCGATCCCTTCGCCGGGCTGGGCACCACCCTCATCGAGGCGAAACGGCTGGGCCGCTTCGCCATCGGCATCGAGCTGGTCCCCAGCGTGGCCGAACGGGCCCGCTGGCTCATCGGCCTGGAGGAGAACCCGCATGGAGTTCAGACGGAGCTCCAGATCGGAGACAGCACCGATCCCGCCACCGTCGAGCGCGTCCGGGAGACGATGGCCCGCTGGGGGTTCTCCGGCGCCCAGCTGCTGATCCTGCATCCGCCCTATCATGACATCATCCGGTTCAGCGCCGACCCGCGCGATCTCTCCAACGCGCCCACGGAGGAGGCCTTCTATGAGGCCTTCGAGCGGGTGGTGGAAAATTTCGCCCCGCTCCTGGATCGAGGGCGGTTTCTGGTGCTGGTGATCGGGGACAAATACACGCGGGGGGAATGGATGCCCCTGGGCTTCCGGACCATGGAACGGGTGCTGCGGCACGGGTTCCGCTTAAAGAGCATCTGCGTCAAAGACATCCAGGAGAACCGGGGCAAGCGCGGCCAGTATCACCTCTGGCGCTATCGCGCCCTCAAGGGGAATTTTTACATCTTCAAGCACGAATATGTGATGTTCTTCGAGCGGAAATGAAACAGGGAAATCCCATACCCACCCCGTGACCCTCAGGGGTCAGACATTCCAGACCCTCCCCTTTCGCTATTCTCAGGGGAGGTCATTCCACTCCCGATGCCGGATCCTTTCCAGATCTTCGCTTCGCCATCCCATCACCTCATGCAGGAACGTTCCCACCACCATGACAGTGACCCCATGCTGCGCCAGAAAAGCCTTTGTCCTCTCATCATGAAAGTCCTTGTCGTTTGTCACCAGGTAATCGACCCCAGCTCGAATTGCCGCCAACAGGATGGGGATATCCGTTTCGTCCCGTATCGTGTCCCGGTGCGCCTCGCTGTCCTCCCGCGTCACATCCGGCGCCATCTCGAAGTCCACGTCGACGAGAAAGGTTTCGATGACCTGACGCCGGGCGCCTCCTTTTCGTTCGGCCCACCGTAACACTTCACGCACCGTCTGAGGGGCCAGAACAAGGCGAAAATCCCCTGCCAGCGCGGCGGAGAAAGGCATGGAACCAGCGAGGTTTGAGCACACCGGCGATGAGCACGTTGGAGTCGGCCATCACCCGCAGGTCACGGCCGGCCATACTGTTCCTCGAAGACCTCTCGTTGGATGGCCTCGATCTCCCGTTCCAGCCCCAGCTCGTTCACACCCTCCGCCTCGGCTTCTAACCCGGCACGGCGGCTCAGGGCCTCAAAGCGGGCCAGCGCCGCCTCGCGGCGCAGCCGCTCGTAGTCCGCTACAGAGAGAATCACCACCACGGGAATGTTATCCTTCTCCACGACAAAGCGCTCGCCCTGGGTGATGGCCCGTCGGATGATTTCGCCCAGGTGGGTGCGCGCCCACGTCGCGGGCACGACATGGACGCTCTTTTCCTTCACCGCTGCCATTGCGTTTCCCCCTCGCCGGATTTCAGATGAACCTTGATCAATGATACTCAACTTTGAGGTTCTGAGCCAATCCCATGGGCACCTCCACAAACAAATTCAAGAGCGAGGGGAACAGTTGCTGGAAGCCGCTGAAGGTGGGCTGGGGAGCGGCCTTTCCCATCGCTGCCCTGGCGACGGCCACCCTGACCCTTCATCGGATGTCGCCGGATCGATCCCGGAGCGCCGGCGTGCCTATCGGACGCACGGGTTGAAGTCGGCCCCCAGCCAGATCCGATAGGGGGCTTCCGCGCCCGGCTCGGGGGAAACTTCGAGACGGGACCTCGGCAGCCGGAAGGCCCGCAGGAGCGCCGAAGCGGCCGTGGAGGATCCGGCGGAGCCCATGGCGATCACCCGCGTGGGCTGTCCGTCCGGCGCCGCCTCCACCATCCGGACGGCCTGAAACCCGGCCTCCCGCAGGATCTCCACCGCCATCTCCCCATAAAAGGGATTCCCACTGGCGTTGATGACCTCCACCCGGGCAATGGGCGAAGCTTCCGCGGGTAATGGACCCAGCAGGAACCGCTCCAGGTAGGAATACGCCTGCTCCGTCGGCAGGTAAACAAACAGCTCGCTCCCCGCGGTGGTGGAGATGGTGCTGGGAGCCAGAACCGGATGCAGCCACCCCCGGGCGATGCGGCTCCGATCCAGGCGCACCCCGATGGAAGCCAGCCAGAGCACTTCCTCCAGCCCCAGGTCCGTCTGCACCGTCTGGCGGATCCCGGACCAGAGGGATGGGACGCGCAGGAGCCACCCGCCTTCCTTCAACCGATCCAGCAATCCTTCCAGCACCTGCTGCTGCCGGCGCGAGCGGTCGAAATCGCTGGTCGAATGCCGGGACCGCATATACCACAGGGCCTGCTGGCCATCCAGATGGTAGCGGCCCGGCGCGGGCAGGGCGAGCGTGTCGGTGATCGCCGGGTTGTCGGGATCCGGGAACACATCATACAGCGGACATCGGACGTTCACGTCCACCCCGCCCAGAGCATCGATGATGGTCCGCATTCCCTCGAAATCCACCAGGGCGTAGCCGTGAGCGGTCAGCCCCAGATTGTAGCGAAGCGTATCCTGAAGCAGGCCATAGCCCCCGCCCGGGTAACGGGCCAGCTCCCCATAGACATAGGCGGTGTTGGTCTTGTTGAAACCCCAGCCCGGGATATAGGTCCATAGATCCCGCGGGATGCTGAGCAACCGCACCGAGGGCTCATCCGGATCGATCGAGGCGAAGATGATCGTGTCCGTTCGCCCAATCCGCTCCCCCGGGCGTCGATCGCTTCCCAGCAACAGCAGGTTCACCCGTCTGGGCGGAAAGGCCAGAGGCGGACGGGGCTCGGGGATCCCATCCAGGCTTCCCCCAGAAACCCCGGGACGAGGAGTGGGGGTGACGGCCCAGCGGGCCGGGAAGGCCGGAGTGGGCATCGATGGGGGCGGGATAGGCGTGAACGTAGGCGCAGGCGTGGGCGTGGAAGTCGGCGTCCCAGTGGGTGGAAGGGTGGGCGTGGGCCCCGAAGATGGGGTGGACGCAGACCGCTCGAGCCCATTAAGCCCATGCTCAGAATTCCCAGGCGGTCGATTCGTCCACATCGCATGGCTCATCCAGATCAAGCTCTGGATGATCATCATGAACCCGATGAGGGCGAGCGCTCTTCCCAACCAGCGGATGGACATCGTGAGTGCCTCGACAAAAGAGCGTTGGCGACGGTGGACAGAGCCCTACATAGACGTGGAAGAGATGGAGGTCCCCTGGATCTGCCCCCGCAGGAACATCGCCAGCGCCTCCTTCTGCGCCTCCTCCGCCTCTACCCCTGCCAGCTGCTCCAGCAGCCACCCGATGATCGCCGGGTTCAACCGCGCCACCTGAGCCACCCACTCCCGAACCCGCCCGGCCCGGTGGGGATCTGGATCATGGAAAAGCTCCAGCAGGCGTCGAGCGAAAGGACCGGAGGTCACGGGAACCTGATTATCGAAGAAAGCGGACAGCGCGTAATGGAGCATGAAATCCACCAGTCCGCGGAGCTTCTCCCAGACCGGATCCCCCGGGATCATCAGGGCGATAAAAGCGTGATAATAAGGCAGGGAACCGGCGAAGTCCCGACGGTAGTTGAAAAGCTCTCCCGCCCGCACGGAGCAGTAGCTGGCTGCCCGCCAGCGGATCTCATAGGGTCCAATCCCCGGAGTGCGCATCTCCCACAGATCCAGGGTCATCCGCAGAGACTGCAAAAAGCGCTCCCGGGCCATCGGGAAGTTTCGATCTCGCCGGTAGCTCATCCCTTCCTCGAACAGCGCCCGGGCATCCCCCAGGGAAGGGGCAAGCCCCGACGGATAGGTGACCCCGGCCAGATCCGCCCGCAGGGCCTCAAACACTGGACCCTGCAATGGATCCTCATGCGGGATCCAGCGGAAGGTCCCATTCTCCGCCCCCAGCAAGCCCTCCCGCGCCATCCCCCGGAGCATGGCTTCGACTTCCACCACGGGAAGCCCGAGGAGGAAAGCCAGCGCTTCCGGCTCCAGCAACCAGTTCGCCATGCCCAGGAATCGGATCAGACCACCCTCTGCCGCTTCAATAAACCGCTTCAGGCCAGCGACCCGCACCCCCTGAATCGGGGTGAAGAGCGAAGGCGGAAGGGACCCGAAGGAGAGCCCGGAACTTAGGAGCAGCAACCATCCGAGCTCCTGGCGGCCGCCCGCCTCGATCTCCAGCCCCTCCCAGTTCGTTCGGTCCAGCCACCGGGCCAGGGTGAGCTCGGCTATCCCTGCTCGCAGAGTCTCGAAGAGGCGGGTCAACCCCATCCGACGGATGGTGGGCTCCAGCAACACGAAGCCCCAATCCTGAAGATACCGGCGGTAACGTTCCGCGGCTCCCACGATCTCGGAGGCTGGAGCGAGGGCGGATGGCTCGGGGACAGACGCAGAAGGAGCGGGGGCCTCTCCCGCTTCCGGCGCGATCAGCGTGTCATAATAGATGAACTCATCGCACAGCGCGGGGATTAAATCGCTGGTCGCCCCCTGCACGCCCACGCCGATCACAAACCGGCCATGCTCCCGGAGACGAGTGATCAGGCTGGAGAAATCGCTGTCCCCGGAGATGATCACAAATGCCTGGATCTCCGGACGGGTGAACAGGGTCTCGATGGCGTCGATGGCCATTCGGACATCCGCCCGATTGCGGGCGAGCTTGTGGCCGTAGGAGTAAATCTGAACCAGATCCACCCCATGCCGGAGCAGCTCATCCCGATACTTGGTGAAACGGGACCAGTCGGCGTAAGCGCGCTTCAGGACCAGCCGCCCCCGTCGCCCCAGCTCTGCGAACAGGCGCTGGAGGTCCAGGGTGTAATACCGGCTTTCCGCCGCGGTGGCGATGTTCTCAAAGTCGATGAAGACCGCCATTTCAGGCCGCTCGCGACGCGCCATGGGTGGTCCCGAAAGCATGGGTTTAATGGGTTCTCATCTAATTGACCCACGAGAAACATATCGCGCTATCCATCATAACCTCGATTCCGGCGGATTGCCTGGAGGGTGCGCGAAAAGGGGCAATTCGCCATCCCTCCATGCGGAGGCCTGGCCATGCCACGAGCCGCAGCTCCGGATTATGTGATCATCTTTGACGGAGGAAGCCGGGGCAACCCGGGCCCCGGTTACGGATCCTACATCATTCGAACCCGCAAGGGACAGGAAGCGCGACGCCGCCTGGATTTCGAGGAAACCATGACCAACAATGAGGCGGAATACCGGACGCTGATCGCCGCCCTGGAGGACCTGATCGGCCGGATCGAGAGGACCGGGAAGGATCCTTCCGCCTTCACCCTGGAGATCCGGGGGGATAGCCAGCTGGTCCTGGCCCAGCTCCAGGGGACCTTCCGGGTGCGTGCCCCCCACCTGCGCCCTCTCCAGCAGGCGGCCCGTGAGCGCCTGAGCCGCTTTCGAGAGGTCCGGCTGGTCTGGCAACCTCGCGAAGCCTCTGCCTCCGAACTGGGGCATTGAGGCATGCCCGCTCCTCCCTCCCCGTGAGGAGCGAGGGCTGATGCCGCCAGGCTCAAAGCGGAAAGACGGGACGGCGCCTGTCCGGTGGCCAGGCGGGCGGCCTGCGGGGACCCGCCCGGCCACCAGAGCTCCCGGCGGATTTCATCCGCGTCGCCGCAGGAAGGCCGGGATATCCAGATCGCCCTCGTTGAAGCTGCGCTCGGAGGGAACGGGGCGCCGGACATTCTCCGGGCGCTGGGCGCCCGGCTCGGGGCGGGCGGGGGTCGCCGCCTGGGCCGGGCGGCGGCCTGGAATCGGAGGACGCTCGAATCCGGTGGCGATCACGGTGATCCGCACCCGATCCTGCATCGCCTCATCGATGACCGCGCCGAAGATGATGTTGGCCTCCGGATGGGCCGCCTGGCGGATGATCTCCGCCGCCTGATGGACCTCGTGAAGGGTGAGATCGGGACCCCCGGTGACGTTGAACAGGATGCCCCGGGCGCCATCGATGGTGACCTCCAGGAGCCGGCTGGAGATGGCCTGCTGGGCGGCCTCCACCGCCCGGTTCTCCCCGGAAGCCTCGCCGATGGCCATCAGCGCCGCGCCGCCCTCGGCCATGATGGTGCGCACATCGGCGAAATCCAAATTGATCAGGCCGGGGACCGTGATCAGTTCGCTGATCCCCTGGATGCCCTGGCGGAGCACCTCATCGGCCATCCGGAAGGCCTGCATCAGGGTCACCTTCTTATCCGTGATCTCCAGCAAACGATCGTTGGGGATCACAATGAGGGTGTCCACGTTCTCCTTGAGGCGGGCGATCCCCTCTTCGGCGGCCTTGGCTCGCCGGGGCCCCTCGAAGGAAAAGGGCCGGGTGACCACCCCGATGGTGAGCGCGCCCACCTCCCGGGCGATCCGGGCGATCACCGGGCTGGCGCCCGTCCCGGTGCCGCCCCCCATCCCCGCCGTGATGAACACCATATCCGAGCCGCGGAGCGCCTCGTAGATGAGATCCGCCGACTCCTCCGCGGCCTTGTAGCCGATCTCCGGGTTCCCCCCTGCGCCCAAGCCACGGGTGACTTTCTCCCCGATATGGATCCGGCGATCGGCTTTGGCCAGGGAGAGGGCCTGCACATCGGTGTTGACGGCGATGAACTCCACCCCCCGGAGCCCCTCCTCGATCATGCGGTTCACGGCATTGCTGCCCCCGCCGCCCACGCCCACCACGCGGATTTTGGCCGGCGTCTGACCCGTCGCCATCGCATCCATCGTCCACCTCCTCGCTGCATGGTTCCCGATCAGCCCGGGCCGGAGAAAGAAGGCCTCGGGCGGAATTCCCGATCCATCAAAACCCGATCCGGGGGCGCGGGCATGCCTTACCCAGGCAACATCTCCCGGAAGATCCCCCGCAGGGTCCGCCAGAGACGCCCCAGCCATGAGTCCCCGGACGGAGAATAGCCGGCGCCGGCATCCATCCGAAGGCCCCAGCGGAGCAGGCCCACCGCCGCCGCGAACATCGGTGAACGGAGGGTCTCCGCCAGCCCTCCCAGATCCCACGGCATGCCCACACGGACGGGCATCCCGGTGACCTCGCGGGCCACCTCCCGGATCCCCGGCAGCAGAGCGGTCCCTCCGCAGAGGACCAGCCCTGCCGGGAGCAACCGCTCGTAACCCGAAGCGCGCAGATCTTTCAGGATCAGCTGGAAGATCTCCTGGACCCGCGCCTCAATGATCTCGGCCATCTCCCGGCGCGAAAAGGTCAGCGTGCTGTTCTCCCCGAAGCCCTGGACCGTGATCTGCTCTTCCGGCGCGATGGCCTGGACCGCCGCATGGCCGTATTGGATCTTGATCTCCTCCGCCACCGTGGCCGGGACGTGCAGGCCATAGGCCAGATCGTTGGTGATGTGCTGCCCTCCCACCGGGATCACCGCAGTGTGCGCGACGCTCCCTTCCACAAAGACCGCCAGATCCGTCGTCCCTGCTCCGATATCCACCAGGGCCACCCCCATTTCCCGCTCGCCCTCCGTGAGCACCGCTTCGGCTGAAGCCAGCGGCGAGAGGACGAACTCTTCCACCGCGATCTGGGTGGCCTCGATGCACCGCCGCAGGTTGGTCAGCGGGCCCACCTGGGCGGTCACGATGTGGACCTCCGCTTCCAGCCGGAATCCATACATCCCCAGGGGATCCCGGATCCCCTCCTGGCCATCGACGATGAAAGCGCGCGGGAGCACGTGGAGGATTTCATGGGAATGGGGGATCGCGATGGTCCGGGCGTTCTCGATCGCCCGCTCTACATCCGCCGGGCTGATCCCCCGATCCCCCCGCACCACCGAGGCGGTGCCCTTGCTGTTCACCGAGGCCACATAAGGCCCGGCGATGCCCACGATGGCCCGTCGGATCTGATAGCCGCTGGTCCGCTCGGCCTTCTCGACCGAGGCAGCGATCGCCTCCGTGGCCTCCGCGATGTTCACCACCACTCCCCTCCGGATCCCCCGGGCCGGGACAACCCCCACGCCCAGGATGCGGAGCATCCCGGCCTCATCCGCCTCGCCCACCAGCGTGCAGATCTTGCTGGTTCCGATATCCATCGCGACCAGCGTCATGGGGTATACCCTCGCGCGCACGGGAAGAGACCTGCCGGATTCATTCCGGTGGGAATCCAACCGCTGGGGCCTCCGGGACGCGCAGATCCAGATAGGCGGGACGCTGGCCCTGAGCGGCGAGAAGATCGCGCAGCACCCGCCACACCGCCGCGCGCGTCACCATGGATCCGTATTCCCCCAGCAGCACCGGCCAGCCATATGGATCCACGAAGGAGAACCCCCGACCTGCCTCATATCGGAAAGCCCTGATCTCCGGGAAGGCCTGGCCCAGATCCTGCATGCGCACCCATAACCACGGATCCACGCGCTGGCCCGGGGCAGGGGGCGGCAGGCCATAAACCTCCAGCCGGCGCCGGGCCTCCACGGCCTCCCCTTCCACGACCTGTCCGCTGTCATCCAGAAGCAGCCGTAGATCTCCGCTCACCCATTCCCATGGGGCCTGCCCTTCCACGACGAAAAGGGTGCAGAACGCCGGCCATCGACAGCGCACGGTTGCGGCCTTCAGGGTGGGAAACTGACGGCGGACGGCAGCGGCGGCCTCCGCCGGGTTCACCCAGAAGATATGCAGCCCGTCGATCCCGCTGGCGGCCGCCAGCGCCTCCGGGGAGAGCCGGTGGGCGCCCGCCACATCCAGCCGGGTGTAGAAGGCATCGTGAAGCAGCAAGACCCCGCCTGTCATGGCCCAGAGCAACAACAACCCCCCAGCCACCAGCCGGGAGCCCGCCGGACGGAGGGTCCAGATGGCCACCGCCATCCCGGCCGGGCTCACCGAGCGGAAGGTCCGCCATCGTCTTCTTGTGGCGCGCCGTCGGCGCGAATGGAGGAAAGCCATGTCAACCCCTCGTAAGCGATCGCATCCCGCTGACGATCCCGATAGCGCTCCAGCGCCAGTTCGATGAGCCGATCCAGCAGCGCCGGATACGGCAGGCCGCTGGCCTCCCACAGGCGCGGATACATGCTGACCGCCGTGAAGCCCGGGATGGTATTGATCTCATTGACCACCAGCTCCCCGGTCTCCCGGGAGAGCAGGAAATCCACCCGTGCCATCCCGCACGCGTCGATCGCCCGGAACGCCTCCAGGGCCAGGGAGCGGATCCGCTCCGCCAGCGCCTCATCCAGGGGGGCTGGGATCACCAGCTGGGTTCGATCATCGAGATACTTGGCCGCGTAGTCGTAAAACTCCCCTGCCGGGATCACCTCCCCAGGAACGGAGGCGATGGGATCCTCGTTCCCCAGCACGCTGACCTCGATCTCCCGGGCGGCCGGGATCGCCCGCTCCGCCAGCATCTTGCGCCCGTAACGGGCGGCCTCCGCCAGGGCGGCCGGGAGCTCCTCCCGCCGCTTCACCCTGGAGACGCCCACGCTGGACCCCAGATTGGCCGGTTTGACAAAGCACGGGAACCCGATCTCCCGCTCGATCCGATCCATCACGCCTTCCGGATCCCGCTCCCATTCTCGCCGGAAGATCACGATATACCGGGCGACCGGGAGGCCATGGGCCCGGAACACATCCTTCATCACCGCCTTATCCATCCCCACCGCCGAGGCCAGCACCCCCGCCCCCACGTAGGGGATGCCCGCCAGCTCCAGCAATCCCTGGATCGTCCCATCCTCCCCGAAAGGGCCATGGAGCACCGGGAAGATCACATCCACCTCGGGGATCCCATCCGCCTGGACCCCGGGGATCAGTTCCCGTCGTCGGGGAACCGGCAGGGAGATGCTCGATTCCGGCTCCACAATGGAGGGCGTCCCCAGCAAATCGGCTATCGTCACCGCCCCGCCGGTCAGGGCCTTCATCGGATCCCCCCGGGTGAGCCAGCGGCCCTCTTTGGTGATCCCGATGGGGATCACCTCGTATTTCGTCTTGTCCAGCGCCCGGATCACCGATTGAGCCGACAGAAGGCTCACCTCATGCTCCCCGGATTTCCCCCCGAACAGCACACCCACCCGAATCCGCCGTTTCATCCTCCCACTCCCCGACGAACTCGATCTCCGGCTCCAGGAGCACCCCGAACCGTTCCTGGACGCAGCGCTGAGCTTCCGCCATCAAGGCCCGCACATCCGCGGCCGTGCCGCTTCCTTCATTGATGAAGAAATTCGCGTGCAGCGTGGAGATCACGATCCCTCCCCGCCGGGCCCCTTTGAGGCCCGCCGCCTCAATCAAACGGCCGGCGTAGTCCCCGGGCGGATTTCGGAACATCGAGCCGATGCTGGCTCCGCCCGGCTGGGTGCGCCGGCGGTAAGCGTTGAAGGCCGCCATCCGCTCCAGAATCGCCTCCGGATCCTCCGGTCGAAGGAGGAAACGGGCAGCGAGGACCACCGGCCGCGGCACGGTCGGCCACGTCTTCAGCCGGCTGGTTCGATAACCCAGCCTGAGCTGCTCCGCCTTCCAGATCACGATGCCCTCCTCCGGCACCAGCAAATCCACCGATTCCAGACAGCTCGCGATGTCCCCCCCGTGGGCTCCGGCGTTGCCCACCACCGCTCCGCCCACCGTGCCCGGAATCCCGATCGCCCATTCCAGGCCGGACCACCCCCGTTCGGCGCACAGCCGGGCCAGGGTGGGCAGAAGGGCGCCGGAAGCTGCCCACACCCGCCCATTGGCTTCAAAGCGCAATGCCCGCGCCCGGTTCAGCACCACCAGCCCCCGCACCCCGCGGTCGGCGATGAGCACATTGGAGCCCCCACCCAGCAGGGTGACAGGGATCTCATCGGCCCATGCGCTCTGCACAACATCAGCCAGGGCCTGGACTTCCTCCACGATCACCAGGGCATCCGCCGGCCCGCCGATCCGGGATGTGGTGAACCGGGCCAGCGGGACATCCCGATACAGGGCCAGCCCCCATCGTTGAAGGGCCGCTGCCAGAGCCCGGCCGGGGATGACCCTGGAATCCGACATCACCCTCCCTCCGCGGGATGGCTCAGGAGCTCCAGCAGCCGCTCCCCAATCCGGTATCCATCCCCTGCTCCCATGGTCACCACCACATCCCCCGATCGGACGTGTTCCCGCAGATAAGCGACCACAGCGTCGAAATCGGGGAGACAGCGAGCATCCGGATGGCTCATCCGCCTCACGATATCCTCGCTGCTCACCCCCAGGGTGTCCGTCTCGCGAGCCGCATAGATCGGAGTGAGAATGACATGGTCGGCGTCTTCGAACGCCTGCGCGAATTCCTTCAGCAACGCCCGCGTCCGGCTGTAGGTGTGCGGCTGGAACACCGCCCAGATGGAACGGCCCGGATAGCGGTCGCGGGCCGCCCGGAGCGTGGCCCGGATCTCCCCCGGGTGATGGGCATAATCGTCGATAACCAGCACCCCGCGCGCTTCCCCCTTGATCTCAAACCGCCGCGCCGTGCCCGGAAACCGGCTCAGCGCTTCCAGGGCGATCGCCGGGGGGATCCCCACGGCCTCCGCCGCGGCCAGCGCCGCCAGGGCGTTCAGGCCATGGTGGCGCCCGGGGACCCGAAGGGATAGCTCGCCGATCCGGCGATCCTCCCGGTGGATTTCAAAGCGGTCCACCGTTAGGGGGCGGGCCCACCATCGGGCGGGAGGCCCCCATCCATAGCGCACCACCGATCGCCCCCGCGCCTCCAGGAGATCCGCCAGGCGACGCGCCCCCGGATCCGCATCGCACACCACAAGGATCCCATGGGGCGGCACCCGCTCCGCAAACGCCACAAATGCATCGAAGAACGCCTCGGGCGTCGGGTAACAATCGGGATGATCGTGCTCGATCGTCGTCACCACCGCGATCTCCGGCTGCAGCCCCAGGAACATCCGGTCATATTCGTCGGCCTCCACAATAAAGAGATCCCCCCTGCCCGCCCGCGCGTTTCGATTCAGACCACGGATCAGGCCGCCGATGATAAAGGTTGGGTCGCGGTCGGTGGACATGGCGATCCAGGCGAGCATGGCCGTGGTGGTGGTTTTCCCATGCGTCCCGGCCACCGCAATCCCCCTCCGCCCGGCCATCAGCGCCCCGATCACCGCCTCCCGCTTGACCACCGGTCGACCCTGCGCCTCCGCTGCGTGGACCTCAGGGTGATCCGGTGGAATGGCGGAGGACCGCACCACCACCCCGGTGTTCTGGACATGGGCGGGATCGTGACCGGGATACACCGGAACGCCCAGGGCGCGAAGGGCCTCCACAAATGGCGAGGGAGAGCGATCGCACCCGCTCACGGCATACCCGAGCTCATGCAGCACCGTCGCCAGGGCCGAGAGCCCCGCGCCGCCGATGCCGATCAAATGAAAGGCCATGCCAGGCCGCAGCTGGATCATCCCGATCCCCCCGACGGCATCCCGGATCCCGAGAACCACCTCCTCGATCATCTTGGGGAAAAGACCTTATGAATCCCCGCGCTCTCCATCCTGAGCCCATCGCCTGCGAGCCCATTAGAGATGAAAGACCAACAATGCGAACAGCGCGATCACCACCATAAAGTAAAGCAGCGGCGGCTTCATCACCGCAGGGGGCATCCAGGGCAACAGGTCCATAATCGGGTTGTTCGGACCCGGGGGC